>JARRQB010000072.1:0-7594 GCA_037382265.1 Gammaproteobacteria bacterium
CGACGTGGTCAGTATTCTCGGCGACAACGGCCTACCGGTGGTGGGCTTCGGCCGCGACCGCACCGGCTTCTACCTCATCGACGCGGCCGGCGAGCGCGTCGGCGCCTCGCCACTACTGGAAGATCTGCTGCCGGTGGCGGGTGAACGCGTCCTGCTGCCCCTGGCGCGGGGCTCGCGCCGCGCCCACCGCTGGTTCATGGTGCCGCACTAAGGCACCGCCGCCGGCCCGTGCGGTGGGCCGGCCGAAGAGCGACCACCGCGGATGAACGACATGCTTCGATTCCTCGCCGGTATCGTGCTGATTCAGGCCACCACCGTGCTGCTGGTCCTGGTGGCAGGGCGCGACGCCGCCGACCTGGCGAGCTGGCTGCCGGTGCTGATCGCGCTCGGAATGATCGCCCTCATCGCCGCCTTCTGGTTCGCCACGGTCGCGGCGCACCGCAACCAGGCCGAACTGGAACGCCAGCGCGCGGACTTCGCCCGAGAGCGCGAGCAGTTCAAGGTCGCCGCGGAGCGCGAAAAGACGCGCCTGGTGCGCCAGAGCCACAAGACGCTCACCAAGCAGACCCGCCGGGTCGAGTCGCGCGCCAACATGAAGGTCGGTGCCGCGGTAGCCGGCGCGGCTGGCATCGGCCTGCTGATGGTGGTCACCAACTTCGTCACTCTTGGCCTGCTGACCCTCACCGGTGCCGGCGCCGCCCTGGGCGGCTACTTGCTGCGCCGCCGTTGGTTCGACGGACCCACCGACGGCCCGCCTAGGCTACCGCGGCGCATGACCGCCCTATTGCCGAGGCGGCGGTCCCGCGGGCCGGGCGAATGAGTTGGCACTCCCGTAGCGGTCGCATCCGCTTCCGGGCGTGTCACTCTCGGTCGTCGCCGGCGCGCAGCAGGTGCACGCTGAACAGCTGGTCGTCGTCCGTCCACACCGCCTCGGGTCGAAAGCCGGCATCAGCCGCCAGGGCCTGAAACTCGTCGATCGCGTACTTGTAGGAATGCTCGGTATGGATGGTCTCGCCCGCTTCGAAGACGAAGCGCGCGCCGGCGATTCGCACGCGCTGTTCGCGACGGCTCTCCAAGTGCATCTCGACCCGCCCCGCGACGGCGTTGTAGAAGGCGAGGTGGCGCCACGCCGCCAGGTCGAAGTCGGCGCCGAGCTCGCGGTTGATGCGCTCGAGCAGGTTGAGATTGAAGGCGGCGGTCATGCCCGCGGCATCGTTGTAGGCGGCATTCAGCACAGCGGGGTCCTTCTTGAGATCCACGCCGATCAACAGGCTGCCGGCAGGCCCGACCAGGCCGGCCACGGTAGTCAAAAAGCCCACCGCCGCCGCCGGGTCGAAGTTGCCGATGCTCGATCCCGGAAAAAAGGCCACCCGCGGCCCCTCGGGCGCCGTGTCCGGTACGCTCATCTCCCGGGTGAAGTCCGTGCAGGCGGCGTGCACCTCGAGCCAGGGGTACTCTGCCGCCATCTGTTCGGCGGCCACCCACAGGTGGTCGCGCGAGATGTCCATCGGCACGTAGGCGCACGGCCGCAGCCCCTCGAGCAGGATGCGCACCTTGGCGCAGCTGCCGCCGCCAGGCTCGACCAACAGGCTGCCGGTGCCGACACGTTCGGCGATCGCCGGTGCCCGGGCCTCGAGGATGGCGATCTCGCTGCGCGTCGGATAGTACTCCGGCGTGTGGGTAATCGCGTCGAACAGCTGCGAGCCGCGCGCGTCGTAGAAGAACTTCGGCGGGATGGCGCGCGGCCGCCGTGCCAGGCCCCCGAGCACCTCCCGCGCCAGATCGCCCGCGGTCGGGTGGAGGTCGTGGAACTGTACACGGGCAGTGGCCATCGGGCCGACCTCGTTGGTGTCGCCGACAGACTGTATTGTCCCAAGCCGCCGCGGGTCTGTCATCCGCAGGCCAGGGCATACCCGGCAGGAACCACGGGTTTATTTTCTGCGCCTGACCTGCTTCCATCCATCCGCACGACCCATCGGAAACCGCGACATGCACACCACCATCGGACGAACACTGTGGGTTTTCATCGCCCTGCTGGGCGCCGCCACCGCCCAGGGCGCGGGCATGGCACAGAGCCTCAAGCCAATCACCGCGGGTGGCACCGCCCCCGAGCTGCACTTGCAGAACACCGACGGCGAGCCGGTGACCACCGGCGACTTCCGCGGCAAGGTGGTGCTGATCAACTTCTGGGCGACCTGGTGCCCGCCGTGCCGCGAGGAGATGCCCTCGCTGGAACGCCTGCACCAGGCCACCCGCGACCAAGGCGTCGTGATCCTGGCGCCCAACGTTGGCGAGCAACTCGAGACCGTGCTCGGGTTTGCCGAGTCCCTGGACCCCGCCCCGAGCTTTCCGCTCCTGCTCGGCGCCGAGTTCGACACCCTCGAGGCCTGGCGGGTCCGGGGTCTGCCGACCACGCTGGTCATCGCCCCCGACGGCAGCCTCGCCTACAAGGCCGAGGGCGGCGTCGAATTCGACCACCCCGAGGTGGTCAGACAGCTGCGCGAGCTGGCCGGAGCGCCCGACCGGTAGGCGTCCGCGGCGGCCGCGTCGCCGGGCCCTCGGCGCCTCGCTCGCTGGCTGTCCGCCTGGTGAGGCACGTCGATACCAAAGCCTGCCCCGCCGACGGCCGGCGATTCGCCACGGCTACCCGGGCGTCGACCCGGAGTCTGGCTCGAGTGCCTCGTGGTAGTAGCCGTGGCGGCGCAGCAGACGTCGTGCAGGCTCACCGTAACGCTTGAGCCACTGCGCCAGCACCGCGTCGCCGATCCTTGCCCCCGAGGTCAACTGGGTCTCGAGCCGGCGCAGCCCCTCGGCGGAAATCCGATGGTCGCGCGTGACCCCCGGCTTAGGCTCGTCACGCGTCATCGTCGGCCTCGCGGCGGTCGACGGTGTCGTCTTCCAACTCCAGCGCCGCGATGCCGGGCAGCCCGGCACCGACGATGCCCTGCAATGCGCCGTACATGCCCGAGGTGCTGCCGATCACGCGCTGTATCTGCTTCTCGCGTTCCGCCCAGTGCCGCTCCATCGCGCGGCGTTCTTTGTGGATTTGTGCCTGCATCGCCTCGAAGGCCTCGACGATAGTCTCGACGCGCTGGCGGAATTCGTCCCCCGAGAGGTACTGGTAGAGCAGTTCCATTTTTTCGTTCTTGCCTGCGGAGGCGGCGCGTGCGAACGCCACCTGGATCAGCTGCTCGCGCAACGCCAGCGCCACGGCGGTCCAGCTCGCCAAGTCGCTGACCCAGACGCCGTCGATGCGGCCGAAGCCGCGAACCTCCTCGGGCAGGGCGACGCTGATCAGTACGGCCAGGCTACCGCCGGCGGCGCGCTGATCTTGCTTTAGCTTGTCCAGCCAGGCGGGCTGCCAGTGGCGGGTGTTCTTGGTCTCCCAGACGATCGCGCCGCACTCCTCGAAGCGCTCGTTGCGCACCCACTGGATGATGTCGGCGCCGCGCGCGCCCCTCGGCACGGGGGCGATGCGGTCCTGCGGAAAGCGCTGTTCCAGCGCCGCCTGGATGTCGATTTCCAGCACTTCGCCCTGCAGTTCCTGCGAACCGAGTTCGCTGCGGCGCTTGGCATCCGCGAGGGCTTTGCGCAGGTCCTCGATCTGTTTTTCCTTTTCCTTGAGCTTGAGTCCCTGCTCGTCGACCAGACTCTGGCGTACGGCCGCCTCGACCTTGACGCGTTCGTCGTCCAGCCGACGGGCGACTTCGAGGTCCAGCATCCGTGCCCGTTCCTCCAATTCGCGCTTATCCCGGCGCAGCGCGAGTTCGGCGGCGCGGGCCTGCTCGCCACGGCGGGCGGCCTCGGCCAGTTGAGCACGCAGATCGCGCAATTCGACGTCGAGTCTTTCGCGCGCCCGCGCCTCCGCGCGGGCGACTGCCTCGTGCAGGCGGCGCTCTTGTTCGGCGGCAAAGCTGCGCTCGAGTTCGCTTCGGATCTGCGCGCCCAGCACCTCGGAGACGGGGATCTCGGCGCCGCACTCAGGGCAGTGGATGATGGTTTCTTTCATACCGACATGGATCGTTGGGCGACGAGCAGGCGCACCGGCCTTCCGGGATACAGTCGGCAGGATAACCGAGTCTGGCGCCGAGCTCGCCCGCCGCTCACCAACCGCCGCCGCCACCGCCACCCCCACCGCCGCCTGAGGAACCGCCGCCACCACCGCCGGAAGCGGAGCCGGGCGCGGTCGAGGAAGAGGCGATCGCCGAGTTCATGGCGGCGCCCAGGCCACCGGCGATGCCGGCAAAGTCGCGGTGGGCAAAGCCGCTACCGCGGTACCAGCGCGGATGGTACGAGCCCTCGGCCCTCCCGGCCCCGTCAAGTACGCCCGCGAAACGCGCTGCCCATGCCTGCTCGACGTCGAGCGCCAGGGCGTAGGGCAGGTAGCGCTCGAACAGTTCTGCCGTGCCCTCCTCGGGGTGGCGATAGCCGAGTTCCTCGCGCTCGGCCACGGCCAGATAGTCGCGGAATCCCTCCGCCTGATCCGTCAGCCGCCGCCCGCGCAGGGTCGGCGCCTTGAGCAGGTGGTAGAAGGCCCAGTTGGCAGCCACCACGCCGAGCAGCACGCCCGCAAGCGCCGTCGAACCCTGCGTGACCAGGACGCCGATGCCGAACAACTCGAAGCCGAGGAAAGGCACGGCGAACAGGCTCGTGAACACGGCCCGTCCCAGTCGACGCGGGGCCCGCCAGGCCGTCCAGGCCGAGCGCAGCAGGGCGAACACGCCGAGCGTCCAACCGGTCAACCAGATACTCATGAAACCGGCCAGCGCGCGCTGTTCCCCCCCGGGCACGGCCAGCACGGTCGCGCCGATCACGCCGAGTGAAATCAACACGCCGGGCACCAGGTAGACGGCATTGCGCAGGAAGTAGACCTTCTCGAAGTGCCGGCCCAGCGCGCGCCGGTGCGCCGCGAGTGCTTTGGCGACCAGCCGGTGATTGGTTTGCTCGAGTTCGACGCGATCACCGCCGGCGCCGAACAGGGCACTCGCGATCGCGCCTTCGCCGGGCGCGACAGCGACCTTGGCGGCGCCGCGTTTTTCCAGCCTGAACTGCTCGCGCGGCTCCTCCACGATGTCCAGGTAACCCTTGACCGCGAGATTGACCAGCGCCGTGGCGAAGGTCTTGTGGTCGTAGCCCATGCGGCGCACGTAGCGCAGCGCCGCCGGCGAGTAGCCTTCGGGGGGCTCGTAGCGGGTCACAATCACGCCGGGCGCGGGGTCGCGGCCGACGGCGAGCCAACACAACGTGTAGTAGACCAGCAGCACGAGCAGGCCGGCGGCGCCCGCCACGGCGTCGTGGTTGGCGGCGACGAAGTAGCCCAGGCGCTGCGCGGCGCCCGGTTCGGTCACGTGGCCCTTCGGCCAGGTGGCGACGATGGTCAGACCCTCGCGTGCGGCCAACGGCCGCGTGGCACGGAAGACCAGGTCGCCTGCGCTGTCGACATGCACCCTGTAGTCGCGACCCGTACTGCCGGTCGGTCCCGTGTAGCCCTCGCCCTGCACGCGCCCGGGCGGCACGCTCGCCGGCAGGCGGACGCGCGCGCTGGTCTGGCGGATCGGAAACGACCAGGCGTTACCGGTGACGTTCCAGTACAGCTCGTCGTGCCGTTCGAAGAAACCGATCTGACGGTTGGTGCGGTAGCGGATGAGGAACTCGTGCTCGCCGGGCCGGAGTAACACGTTCTCGTCCCCGATATAGAGCCGCACCCCGTTCGCGCGCCGCTCGGTCCGGTAGGGCTCGTCACGCCCGTCACGCTGCACGCCCAGCACGTCGAAACCGACCCGATAGCGGTTGCCGTAGCGGTCCCTGTAGTCGGTCGGGAAGTCGCGATAGATACCCCGGCGGATCTCCTGTCCCTCGGCGCGTACCCGAATGGTCTCCTGCACGAGCACCTGCGCGTCGGACTGCACCAGCAACTCGCTGTGGAAGTCGAGAATCGCCTCGCGCGCCCCGACGCTCAACGGCGTCAGCATCAGGCTGGCGAGCAACAGCGCGATCAACGGGGAACGGGCGCCTGCCCAATACCGGTGGCCCCGGCGCACGTCAGGGCTCCAGTTGGAAGAACTTGGCCCGCTCGAAGCCGAACAACCTGGCCACGAACAGATCGGGAAACGAATCGATGCGGACATTCAGATTACGCACCGCGCCGTTGTAGTAGCGCCGCGCGAACTGGATCTGGTCCTCCGTGTCGCTGAGCTGGCGTTGCAGGCCAACGAACTGTCGGTTCGCCTTGAGATCCGGATAGTCCTCCGCTACCGCGACCAAGCGGTGCATGCGCTCGCCCAGGCCACGTTCCAGGCGAGCCCGCGCCTCCGGGTCGGCCTCCGCGTCGCTGGCGACACGCAGGCGGGTGACGTCCTCCAGGGTCGCCACCTCGTAGCGCGCATAGGCCAGCACGGCCTCGATCAGTTTGGGAATCAGGTCGTGGCGACGCTTCAACTGGACGTCGATGTCGCTCCAGGCCGTGCGCACGCGCACGCGCGCCGCAACCAGCCGATTGTAAATAACAACAGCCCAGACGAAAGCGGCCGACACTATCAGGAGGGTCCAGTACATGTGGCGAGGTGCCTTGGGCTTCCAGGGTTTGATCGGCGGGCGCGCGGGCTTCTTCAGCCGCTGGCGCCAATCCGCCCCGCGTGACGCGGGGAAGGTCTAAGCTTAGTAAAAGGGCTCGCGGCCGTGCGGGCTGCAACCAAGTCCCGGCACGATGGCTGACCGGCCTGGCCGGTGCCGCGTTGATCGGGTATCTGATCGGCTCGGCCGGGCACGACGTGGTCGAGCACGAACCGCTGGCTCCGGACGCCCGGCAGCAGGTCGCGGCGCCACCACCCGCTCCACCGCCGCAGGCCACACCCGCGCCGCCGGCACGCAGCCCACCTGCCCCAGCGTCGCGCAGCCCACCGTCCCACTGGTCGTCGGAGATCTCGCGCAACGGTGGGCGCCGAGCCCTGGCGCCACAGCCCCCGACTTACCAGTTCCGGCCGCTGGAACGCCAACGCGGCGCGCCGCAGCGCTACAGCGCCCCGGCCCAGGAGCCGGCTGCGCCCTGGGGCGACCGCTATGCCCCGAGCCAGCCCTACGCCGTGCCGCAACCCTTCGGCCAACCGGCGCAGGAGCCGCCGATCCAGCGTTGGGACGACCGCTACGCCCCGGGGCCAGCTCTAGCCGCACCGCGGCCCTACCCCGATTACGAGCGTTTTCGCCCGCTGGGGGATCGCCGGCAGGCGCAGCCGCAGCAGGCGGACCCGTACCGGGCGCCACTGCCGGGCTACGCTTCGCCCCCGTACGCCTACGACCCGCGCTTTCCGCCAGTGCGCTGAGACCCGGAGGGGCCGGGGCATCGCAGCGATCGAGGCACGGCTCTTCAGCGTCGATCAGTTCGTAGCGATCTGCCACAAAGGCGGGCCCGTTCATGATCTCAACCACCACGCAGCCGATCGCGATCGTCAACCGTCCCGCCCGAGCGCTGATCAGCCTTCCAGCAAACGCCGCAGCGCCGCGCGATCCAACTTCCCCATCCCATTCCGAGGCAACGCCTCGAGCTTCAGGAACTGCCTGGGGCGCAGCGGCGAGGGCAGGCGCGCCCGGCACCAGC
>JARRQB010000073.1:0-8138 GCA_037382265.1 Gammaproteobacteria bacterium
CTGACACCCGACCAGGCGTTTGCGATCGGCGCGGGCAGCAACGCGGCCGAGGACCGGGTGCAGGTGGTGTGGCGCATCGCGGACGGCTACTACATGTACCGTTCCAAGTTCCGGTTTCTCACCGACACCCCCGGAGTGGCCCTCGGCTCGCCGGTACTGCCGCCCAGCGTGACCAAGAACGACCCCATCTTCGGCGACGTGGAGATCTACCGCGACGAGGTGGTGGTCGAGCTCCCGGTGACCCGGGCCGCAAACGCACCGGACGTGATCACCCTCAAGGCACGCTCACAGGGCTGCGCGGACGCCGGCCTGTGCTACCCGCCGCACACCCAGACGGTGCTGGTCGCCCTGACCCCGGCGGCCGACGCACCGGCGCCGGTCGACCCGCGCATGGTGGAGGAGATGCGGGCGGCCATCGACAGTTCCTCGGGCAGCAACGTCGCCGGCGCCGCGGCGGAACCCGCCGCCGAGGCACCCGCCGTCGAAGAGCCCGTCGCCGGGGACGGCGCTCTTGAAGAACCCGCCGCGGCCGCGGCACAGGTGGTCGGCGAGCAAGCGGCCGGCGGCGACCCGATCGCCGAGCTGGCGGGCCTGGGCGGCGCGCTCGGACTCGACGAGGACGACGGCATTTTGGCGCCCGAGGAGGCTTTCCGCTTCACCGCCGAAGTGCGCGACGGCAACACCCTGCGCCTGCTCTGGCAGATCGCCGAGGGTACCTACCTGTACCAGGATAAGATCGCGGTCGCCGTCGCGGGCGAGGGTGTGCGGCTGGGCGCCCTCGAGCTGCCGGCGCCCGAGATCAAGAAAGACTCGATCAAACCCGACGGCAGTTTCGGCGACGTGGCGGTCTACCACGAAGCGATCGACGTCGAGGTACCGCTGCTCCGCAGCTCCGCTGCGCCCACCGAGATCGCGCCCTGCCAGCCGCGGTGACCACCGTCGCGGACACTGCCGCGCTCGCCGCGCCGGCAGCCGCGGCGCCGCCGCAAAGCACCGCTGGCGCCGTGGCGGAGCCCACGGTGGCCGAGCAGGATCAGATCGCGGCCATGCTGGCCGGCGGCAACACCTGGCTCATCATCGGCAGCTTTTTCCTCATCGGCCTGCTGCTCGCGTTCACGCCCTGCGTGTTTCCGATGATTCCCATCCTGTCCGGCATCATCGCCGGCCAGGGTAGCCAGCTCACGACCCGCAAGGCCTTCGTCTTGTCGCTGGTCTACGTGTTGGCCATGGCGGTCACCTACACCGTTGCCGGGGTGCTGGCCGGCCTGTTCGGATCGAACCTGCAGGCCGCCTTCCAGAACCCCTGGATCCTTGGCGTCTTCGCCCTGGTGTTCGTGGCGCTGGCGCTGTCCATGTTCGGCTTCTACGAGCTGCAACTGCCCTCGAGCCTGCAGAGCAGGCTGAGCGAACTCAGTAACCGGCAGGAAGGCGGCAAGCTGACGGGCGTGGCCATCATGGGCCTGCTGTCGGCGCTCATCGTGGGACCCTGCGTGGCGCCGCCGCTGGCCGGCGCCCTCATCTACATCGGCCAGACCGGCGATGCGGTGCTCGGCGGCCTTGCTTGCGCGCAGGGGCCTGGATGGATGCCGTCAAGGGCGTGTTCGGCGTGCTCATGCTCGGGGTGGCGATCTACCTGCTCGAGCGCGTGCTGCCGGAGGCGGCAGCCATGCTGCTGTGGGGCGGCCTGCTGATCGTGTCCGCAGTCTACATGGGCGCCCTCAGGCAGCTGCCGGTCGAGGCGAGTGGCTGGCACAAGCTCTGGAAGGGGCTGGGGGTGGTGCTGCTCGTCTACGGCGCACTTTTCCTGGTCGGCGTGGCCGCCGGCGGCAAGGACACGCTGCAGCCGCTGCGCGGCGTCGTCGTGGGCGGCGGCGCGGCCGGGGCCGAGCAGCACTTGGCCTTCAAGCGGATCAAGTCGGTCGACGACCTGCGACGCGAACTGGCCCTGGCACGGGCTTCCGGGCGCCCCGTGATGCTCGACTTCTATGCCGACTGGTGCGTCTACTGCAAGCAGATGGAAAAGAACACCTTCCCGGACCCGATGGTGCGGGCCGCGCTCGGCGACGCGGTACTGCTGCAGGCCGACGTCACCGACCAGGACGAGGCCGACAAGGCCCTGCAGCAGCACATCGGCATCCCGGCGCCGCCCGCCATGATCTTCTGGGGCGTCGACGGCGCCGAACAACGTAACTACCGGCTGCTCGGCTACATGGGGCCGGAAGACTTCGCCGCGCATGTCCAAGGGGCGTTCCAGTGAAACCCGTACAGATCATCACGCTGGCGATCGCCGGCGCATTGCTCGGCGCGCTCGTGGGCGTTGGCTACCAGCAGTGGGACGAGCGCCAGGAAGGCCTCGCCGCCGCCGCGGATGCGAGTCTGCACGCGGTGTTGCCGGAATTCAGCTACGCGGGCCTCGACGGTCAGCCGCGCAACCGGCGCGAGTGGCCGGACAAGGTCCTGGTCGTGAACTTCTGGGCCAGCTGGTGTCCACCGTGCCGCGAGGAAACCCCGCTATTCGTCGACCTGCAGCAGCAGTATGGCAGCGCCGGCGTGCAGTTCGTCGGGATCGCCATCGACGACCCCCAGCCGGTGCAGACATTCGTGGACGACCACGGCGTCAACTACCCCACGCTGCTCGGCGACATGCGGGCGGTGGACTTGTCGAAACGGCTCGGCAACCGGTTCGGCGGGCTACCCTTCACGGTCGTGACGCGAGCCGACGGCCGCATCGTGCTGCGCCACGCGGGCGAACTGACGCGTGAGCAGCTCGAACCCCTGCTGCAGTCCCTGCTGGCTGAGCGCAGCCGGACCTGAGCCGGCGGCCGGGCCCGCCTTCGCCCCGCCTGTCCGCTGGCCCAGCACAACCCTCGCGGGCTGGACATTCGACCGGATTGCGCCCACAATTTCGCGGAAATTGCCGCGTTTTCAGCGAAAATCGGCAGCTTTTCCACGCGCACCACCCTGGTGCATGAGCGAGCTCGCAGCCGCATGGCACGACTTCTGGTCCTCAACGGTCCGAATTTAAATCTACTCGGCAGTCGCGAACCGGAAGTTTACGGCCACACGACCCTGGCCGACATCGAGCAACGCCTGCGCCGCCGGGCGGAACAGGCGGGCCACCAACTCGCCTTCTTCCAGAGCAACGCCGAGCATGCCCTGATCGAGCGCATCCATCAGGCCAAAGACGAGGGCGTGGCGTTCGTCCTCTTCAACCCCGGGGCCTTCACCCATACCAGTATCGCGCTGCGCGACGCCCTGCTGGGCGTGGCCGTACCGTTCGTCGAGCTACACCTCTCGAACGTGTTCGCGCGCGAGCCGTTCCGGCACAACTCGTTCCTGTCGGGTATCGCCGTGGGCGTGATCAGTGGTCTGGGGGCGCAGAGCTACGACCTGGCGCTGGAAGCCGCACTGGCGCGCGTCCCGGCAGCCGCCCCCCGTAACGAACCTCAGGGCTGACCAACATGGATATCCGCAAACTGAAGAAGCTCATCGAACTCGTCGAGGAATCGGATATCGCGGAAATCGAGATCCACGAGGGCGAGGAGTCGGTGCGCATCAGCAAGGGCAGCGCGCTGGCGGTCCCGATGGCCGCGTCCGCCTACGCGGTACCCGCCGCGCCGCCGGCGGCTCCCGGCAGGCCCGAGTCCAGCGGCGGCGAGGCGCCGAAGCCGGCGGAGATCCAGGGGCACGTCATCCGCGCGCCGATGGTCGGGACCTTCTACCGAGCGTCCTCGCCGGGCGCGAAGTCGTTCGTCGAGGAGGGACAGTCGGTCCGCGAGGGCGATACGCTGTGCATCATCGAGGCCATGAAGATCCTCAACCAAATCGAGTCCGACACGAGTGGGACCGTCAAGCAGATCCTGGTCGAAAACGGTCAGCCGGTGGAGTACAACGAACCGCTGTTCGTCATCGCCTGAGGCCGTGGCATGCTAGAGAAAATCGTCATCGCCAACCGTGGCGAGATAGCGCTGCGAATCCTGCGGGCCTGCCGGGAACTCGGGATCAAGACCGTCGCGGTTCACTCCGAGGCAGACCGCGAGCTCAAGCACGTGCGGCTCGCCGACGAGTCGGTGTGCATCGGCCCCGCCCCCTCGAGCGACAGCTACCTGAACGCACCGGCCATCATCAGCGCGGCCGAAGTGACCGACGCGGTCGCCATCCACCCCGGCTACGGCTTCCTGTCGGAAAATGCGGATTTCGCCGAGCGGGTGGAGCAGTCGGGCTTCACCTTCATCGGTCCGCGCCCCGAGACCATCCGCCTGATGGGCGACAAGATCACCGCGATCGAGGCCATGAAGGCGGCCGGAGTACCCACCGTGCCGGGCTCCGACGGCCAGCTCACCGACGATCCCGAAGCCACCGTCGAGACCGCACGCCGGATCGGTTACCCGGTGATCATCAAGGCCGCCGGTGGCGGCGGCGGCCGCGGCATGCGGGTGGTGCGCTCGGAGGCGGCCCTGCTGTCGGCCATCTCGCTCACCAAGGCCGAAGCGCGCACCGCCTTCGGTAACGACATGGTGTACATGGAGAAGTATTTGGAAAACCCGCGCCACGTGGAGTTCCAGGTGCTGGCCGACACGCACGGCAACGCCATCCACCTGTGCGAGCGGGACTGCTCCATGCAACGGCGCCACCAGAAGGTGGTGGAGGAGGCACCCGCGCCCGGCATCAGCCCCGCGCTGCGCGCCGCGGTCGGCGAGCGCTGTGCCGAGGCCTGCCGCCGCATCGGCTACCGCGGCGCCGGCACCTTCGAGTTCCTGTACGAGAACGGCGAATTCTATTTCATCGAGATGAACACCCGCGTGCAGGTCGAGCACCCGGTCACGGAGATGATCACCGGCGTCGACATCGTCAAGGAACAGCTGCGCATAGCCGACGGCGAGCCGCTGGCCTACCGCCAGGAGGACATCGTGATCCACGGCCATGCCATCGAGTGCCGAATCAACGCCGAGGACCCCAAGACCTTCATGCCCAGCCCCGGCACCATCAGCCAGCTCCACGTCGCCGGCGGCCCCGGTATTCGCTTCGACAGCCACCTGTACAACGGCTACAGGGTGCCGCCCTATTACGACTCGATGATCGGCAAACTGGTCGCCCACGGCGCCACCCGCGAATCGGCCATCGCCCGGATGCGCGTCGCCCTGTCCGAGATGGTGATCGAGGGCATCCGGACCAACATCCCGCTGCAGCAGGACATCATGCGCGACGCCGCCTTCAACGTCGGCGAGTCCAACATCCACTACCTCGAGAAGAAGCTGGGCCTGTGACGGGAGGGCCGCGGACCGGGGGTCGCGGGCCCGGGGCCGCAGCACCTTCGCGCTATCTGGTGCCGGGCCGCAGGCCCTAGGTCCCCGCCGTGTGGATTCAGGCGCACGTGACGACCGACAAGGCGCACGCCGAGGCGGTCGAGGCACTGCTCGAGGCGTTCGGGGCGCTTTCGATCACCCTCGCGGACGCCGCCGACGAGCCCATGTTCGAACCCGCCCTGGGCACCACGCCGCTGTGGCGGGCGACGCGCGTCACGGGCCTGTACGCGGGCGGCACGGACCTGGACGCCCTGCAGTCGGCGGTCATGCGAGCACTGGCCGACGCCGCCCCGGGGGCGCGCCTCACCCTGGAGGCACTCGCCGAGCGCGACTGGGCGCGCGTCTGGCTGGAGGGTTTTCGGCCGATGTGCTTCGGGCGCCGCCTGTGGGTCTGCCCGAGCGGCGCAACGGCGGCGGACCCCGCGGCGGTGGTGGTACACCTCGACCCCGGTCTCGCTTTCGGCACCGGCACCCACCCGACCACGGCGCTGTGCCTGACCTGGCTGGACGGTAGCGAACTCGCCGGCCGGCGGGTGATCGACTTCGGCTGCGGTTCGGGCATCCTCGCGGTGGCTGCCGCCCGGTTGGGGGCCGAGCACGTGACGGCGCTCGACCATGACCCCCAGGCACTGACCGCCACCGCCGCCAACGCCGCCGCCAACGAGGTCGCCGACCGAATCGACGTCCACGGCGCGGACCTTGTCGGGCTCGCCCCCGCCGAGGTGGTGGTGGCCAACATCCTCGCCAATGTACTGATCGAGCTTGCCCCCACGCTGACCGCCCTGGTCGCACCGCGCGGCAGCCTGGTGCTTTCGGGTATCCTGATCCACCAGGCGGATGCCGTCATGGCCGCCTACGCCGCCGCCTTCGATTTCGACGCCCCCGCCGTGCTGGACGACTGGGTCCGGTTGAGCGGGCAACGCATTCATAGAGTCATGAAGACCCGCTGCCCCTACTGCGACACCCGCTACGACATCGACGAGACGACGCTGCAGGCCACCGACGGGCTGGCGCGCTGCCACCGCTGCGAGGGCATCTTCAACGCCTACGAAGAGTTCCTTCCCGACCTGGCGGCGCAGCCCCCTGACGAGGTGCCGCAGCCGGTCGACGTCGACCGGCTCGCCACCCTGCTGCGCAACGAGCCACCCGCCCTGGACGCCGCCGCGCAGACGGCGCCCGCGACCTGGGACGCCGCGGGGATCGATCTTGACGCGCCGGTGGCGCGGGGCCGCGGCGTCCTGCGGACCCTGGGGGGACTGCTGCTCATCGTCCTGCTGGCCGCGGGCGCCTTGGGCCAACTCGCCTGGCAGGAACGCAACTGGGTGTTGGCGCAGACGGCATGGCGTCCCTACCTCGAGCGTGCCTGCGACAGGTTCGACTGCACGGTGCCGCTACCGCGCGCGCCCGGGCGCTTCGAGGTCCTGCAGCGCAGCCTTGCGCCGCTCGAGGATCCCGTGGGCGCGCTCGCCCTCGAGGTCAGCTTCCGCAACGGCGCCGAATTTGCCCAGCCGTTGCCGGACGTGTTGCTGTCGCTGTACGACGACCGCCAGACCCTGCTCGGGCGGCGGCGCTTCGCGCCCGACGACTACCTGGGTGCGGCGGTGTCCCCCGAGGCGGTGGCGGCCGGCGAGATCGTGACCGTCAGACTGCTGCTCGAGGATCTCGGCCCCGCCGCCAGCGGCTTCGAACTGGCGTTTCGCTGAGCGCCGGACTTCCCCGCGGCGTTGCGCCGCAGCCACACTTGATTCGCCGTCATTTGCGCGTAATATGGCGAGCCCGCTTCGCAGAACGGTCCCCGAAGAAGAGACTGTCGCGTCATGCGCATTGGCTCGCTTGAACTCGAAAACAACGTGCTCGTCGCCCCGATGGCCGGGGTAACCGACCGCCCGTTCCGGACCCTGTGCCGGCGCCTGGGCGCGGGTCTGGCCGTGTCCGAAATGGTCAGCGCGGACGCGAGCCTGCGCGGTACCCGCAAGACCGTGCGGCGCCTCGACCACGCCGGCGAGGCCGGCCCGATCGCGGTGCAGATCGTCGGCACCGAGCCCGCCGCCATGGCGGAGGCGGCGCGCATTAACGTCGCCCACGGCGCCCAGATCATCGACATCAACATGGGCTGTCCGGCCAAGAAAGTCTGCAAGATCGCGGCCGGCTCCGCCCTGTTGCGCGACGAGCCGCTGGTAGGACGCATCCTGGAGCGGGTGGTCGCCGCCGTCGAAGTCCCAGTGACACTCAAGATCCGCACCGGCTGGGATCGCGCCAGCCGCAACGGCGTGGCGGTCGCGCGCATCGCCGAGGCCGCCGGGGTGCAGGCCATCGCCGTGCACGGCCGCACCCGCGCCTGCGGCTACCGCGGCGAGGCCGAGTACGAGACCATCGGCGAGATCAAGCGCGCGGTGGCCATCCCGGTGATCGCCAACGGCGACATCGATGCGCCCGCCAAGGCGAGCCGGGTGCTCGAGGCCACGGGCGCCGACGCCGTAATGGTCGGCCGCGCGGCCCAGGGCCGCCCCTGGATCTTTCGCGAGATCGCCCACTACCTGGCCACGGGTCGGCACCTGGCGCCGCCGAGCGCCGCCTGGGTGCGTGACCTGCTGTTGGAGCACGTCGAGGCCCTGTACGCCTTCTACGGCCCGGCGCATGGCGTCAAGGTGGCGCGCAAACACATCGCCTGGTACAGCCGCAGCCAGCCCGGCAGCGCGGCCTTTCGGGCCGCCGTGTTCCGCGCCGAAACACCCGCCCAGCAGCGCCGCCGCATCGCCAAATTTTTCGACCTGGCGACCACTGTAACGGGGGTCGCCGCGTGACCCTGAAAGAGACCGGCCGCGAGCCGGC
>JARRQB010000074.1:0-12948 GCA_037382265.1 Gammaproteobacteria bacterium
CTCGCCCAGCCGGGCCTGGATGTTCAGTACGGACTCGGTGAGCAGCACCACCAGCAGCAGCCCGCCGAGGAACAGGACGACCACGCCCAGGGCCAGCAGCAGCCGCAGACCGCGTGTGAGCCTCATCGTTCGGGCTCGCCGCGCATGCGCTGGCAGAAGGTGCGCCCGTCCGGCTGCTCCACCGCCGCGACGATGGCATCGACGATCTCGCCGAACTCCTGCGGGGTCACGACGCTCATCACCCGGCCGAGCAGTCCTGGATCCACCTCGGCGTACACCGTCTGGCCCGAGCGCAGGTTCAATACGACCCCGGCCGCGTGGTAGCCGGCGGCCGCGGCTGTCTCGCCCGCCTCGAACAGGGCCTGGTTCAGCTCCATCATTTCGTCGTAAAAGGCCTCGATCCGCTCTGCCAGGGCCTCGTCGAGGTCTTCCGGCAGCGCTACCTCCCAGGCCCCTCGGGTCTCTTCGCGACAGATTGGCTCCAACCCGCGCTCGCGCAGGAACTCGATGAAGCGCTCGCAGGGAAGCGGATCGAAGAACACATAATCGAGCATGTGGGCTCCTTGGGACCGGCGCGCCGGAACCGGCCGGGTCATCCCAGTATGGACAGTCATTCGGTCGCCCGGCTGATGATTGTCAAAAGACCGGGCTATTCCCCAATCTTTATCGGGATTTTGTCGCGACATTGGTCAATACTGAAACTGATCAAGGAGGAAATCGCCATGGCACCTCCCCGCAAGGCGCGTCCGATGGACAGCGCGAGCGTCGCGGAATTGCGCACCGCGATCCGTCACCGCGTCCAGCACTCGCGCGAAAACCGCTTTCTGTACCGCCTGTTCTGCGTGCTCCTGCTCGCCGAGGGCCATGGTCCGCAGACCGTGGCCGAGTGGATGGGCGAACATGCCCGCACCCTGGAACGCTGGCGTAAGCGCTTCCAGGACAACGGTATCAGCGGGCTGCTCGACGAGACCAGCCCCGGCCGGCCACCAAAACTCACGCCGGATCAGCTGCAGCGGGTGGCGGCCGATCTCGCCCAGCCGCCGTACGTGTTCGGCTTCAGCGCCGACAAGTGGCAGGGCAAATTTCTGCGCGACCACCTCGCCGCCCGCTACCACGTCGACATCAGCCTGCGCCAATGCCAACGCCTGCTCAAACACATTCGGCTGCGGCCGCGGCAGCGCCCGGACGGGTTGGACGAGCCCGCGGAGACCCTGGCGCGGGACGACCTGCAGACGGCCTGAATCGGCCGGCGCCAACCCTTCAACGACCTGATATCGCAGGAAATTGGCTGTGCGCTTTTATTGACTTCGGTTAATTTCTCGGGCGGCATTATGCTGAAAATGGTACCGAGAGTGGCAGCGAAACCGCCGCTCGCCAAGACGGTCTGACGACGTGTCAAACGACACTCTGCGACATCCGGGAGGGATCGACATGAAAAAAGTGACCAAGATCGCGATGGCCGGCGTGATCGCCGGGGCGGCCCTGGCGGCCGGTTCTGCCAATGCCTGGTGGGGCAACGGCTGGGGCGGCCCCTGGGGCGGCGGACCCTGGTACGGCGGCTATCCCGGCTACTGGGGCGGTTACCCGGGCTACTGGGGCGGCTACCCGGGCTACGGCTATCCTGGCGGCTACTGGGGCGGCTACCCGGGCTACTGGGGCGGCTACGGCTATCCCTACGGGGCCGGCTACTCCCCCTATGCCACGGCACCGGCCCAGTCCGCGGGCAGCAGCTCCAGCAACTGAAGTCGCGACGCCGGCAACCAACGCCCCCTCGCCGGGGGCGTTTTGTTATGCCTGCAGCGGACCGGCTGCGGGCGCCGGCTCAATCGTTCGGCGACAGGAAGGCCTCGTCCAGGCCGCGATCGTGGTGCCCCGGCTGGGTGTCGCCGAGCTTGATCATCAGGCGCACCTCGTTGGCCGAGTCGGCGTGCAGGATGGCGTCTTCCTGGCTGATCTCGCCGCGCCGGTAGGCATCGTACAGCGCCTGGTCGAAGGTGATCATGCCCTGCTCGCGCGAGCGCTTCATCAGGTCCTTGAGCTTGTGCACGTCGCCCTTGAGGATCAGGTCGGAGGCGAGCGGCGTGTTGAGCATGATTTCCAGTATCGCCCGCCGGCTGCCCTTGCCGTCGGGCCGCCGCACCAATTGCTGGGCGATGATGGCGCGCAGGTTCAACGACAGGTCCATCAGCACCTGGCCGCGCTCGTCCTCCGGAAAGAAGTGCAGCATGCGGTCGAGCGCCTGGTTGGCATTGTTGGCGTGCAGCGTGGTCAGTACCAGGTGACCGGTCTCGGCGAAGGTGATCGCGTGTTCCATCGCCGTGCGGGTGCGAATCTCGCCGATCAGAATGACGTCGGGCGCCTGGCGCAGGGTATTGCGCAGGGCGACCTCGTAGGACTCGGTGTCCACGCCGACCTCGCGTTGGGTCATGATGCAGCCGCCGTGGGTGTGGAGGAACTCGACCGGGTCTTCGATGCTGATGATGTGGCCGGTGCTGTTCTGGTTCCGATAGCCGACCATGGCGGCCAGCGAGGTCGACTTGCCGGTGCCGGTCGCGCCGACGAAAAAGACGATCCCGCGCTTGGTCAGCGCCAGGTCCTTGAGGATCGGCGGCAGGTTCAGTTCCTCGAAGGACGGGATGCGTTCCTCGATGCGGCGCAGCACCATGCCGACCTCGTCGCGCTGCACGAAGGCGCTGACCCGGAACCGGCCGACACCCTTCTTGGAGAAGGCGAAGTTGCATTCCTTGGTGTGCAGGAACTCCTCGCGCTGGTCGGGCGACATCAGCGAGAGCGCGAGCTCGCGGGTCTGCTGGTCGTTGAGCTTGGTCTTGGCGATCGGCATGATGCGGCCGTGCACCTTGATGCTCGGCGGGAGCTCGGCGGTGATGAACAGGTCCGACGCCCGCTTTTCCACGACCAGCTTGAGAATATCGTTGAAATCCATGCCTCACTCCCCGGGCAACCACCCGGCTTCCTCGGCGCCGTGGCCGACCGGCGTTAGCTGAACAGTTCTTTGTTGACCGCCCGCGCACGGGCGTCCTGCTTGCTGATA
The DNA here is from genome assembly GCA_037382265.1 of Gammaproteobacteria bacterium. Taxonomy (GTDB): domain Bacteria; phylum Pseudomonadota; class Gammaproteobacteria; order Chromatiales; family Chromatiaceae; genus JARRQB01. The sequence continues at coordinate 3,053 of JARRQB010000074.1, forward strand.
AGCCCCTTGCGCAGCATGTCCTGCATGCATTGATCGAGCGTCTGCATGCCGTAGGCCTGACCGGTCTGGATGGCCGAGTACATCTGAGCCACCTTGTCCTCGCGCACCAGGTTGCGGATCGCCGCCGTGCCGATCATGATTTCGTGCGCCGCGATCCGACCCCCGCCCACCTTCTTGAGCAGGGTCTGCGACACCACCGCGCGCAGCGACTCCGACAACATGGAGCGCACCATCGACTTTTCGCCGGCGGGGAACACGTCGATGATGCGGTCTATCGTCTTGGCCGCCGAACTGGTGTGCAGGGTGCCGAACACCAGGTGGCCGGTCTCGGCCGCGGTCAGGGCCAGGCGGATGGTCTCCAGGTCGCGCAACTCGCCGACCAGGATGATGTCGGGGTCTTCGCGCAGCGCCGAGCGCAGGGCCTCGGCAAAGCCGAGCGTGTCGCGGTGCACCTCGCGCTGGTTGATCAGGCACTTCTTGGACTGGTGCACGAATTCGATCGGGTCCTCGATGGTGAGGATGTGCCCGTACTCCGTGTCGTTCTTGTAGTCCATCATCGCGGCCAGCGTGGTGGACTTGCCCGAGCCGGTCGGGCCGGTGACCAGCACCAGTCCGCGCGGGTTGTCGCACACCTCTTTGAACACCGCCGGCGCGTCCAGGTCGTCCAGGGTCAGGACCTTGGAGGGAATGGTCCGAAACACCGCGCCCGCACCGCGGTCCTGGTTGAAGGCATTGACGCGAAAGCGCGCCAGCCCGGGAATCTCGAACGAGAAGTCGACCTCGAAGAACTCCTCGTAGTCCTTGCGCTGCTTGTCGTTCATGATGTCGTACACCAGCGCATGGACCGACTTGTGATCCAGCACCGGCACGTTGATGCGCCGGATGTCCCCGTCGACGCGGATCATCGGCGGCAGGCCGGCCGAGAGATGCAGGTCCGAAGCGTTGTGCTTGACGCTGAAAGCCAGCAGTTCTGCGATGTCCATCGGTCCCCCGGTGCCCGGCTCACCGTGAGCCGTCCTAGTGTTTCTCGTTTAAGATGCCGAGAACTTTACCCCTGGGAAGCTCGTTCGTGCCAATTCGGGAGGCCGACATCGGCGCACGTCTGGCCGGGCTGCGCGAACGCATCGCCGCGGCGGCGCGTGGCTGCGACCGCACCCCGGCGGAGATCGGCCTGGTGGCGGTGAGCAAGAAGCAGCCGCCAGAGGCCGTCGCGGCGGCCTGGGCGGCCGGCCAGCACCGCTTCGGGGAGAGCTACCTCCAGGAGGCCCTGGCCAAGATCGCCATCCTGGGCCACCTCGCCGTCGATTGGCACTTCATCGGCCGCGTGCAGTCGAACAAGACGCGCGCACTGGCCGAGGCCTTCGACTGGCTCCACAGCCTCGCCGACCTGCGCCACGCCGAGCGGTTGTCGGCTCAGCGCCCCGCCGGCCGCGCACCGCTCAACGTCTGCCTACAGGTCAACCTGACCGGCGAGGCGAGCAAGGCCGGCCTGGCGAGGACCGCGGTCCCGGCGGTGGCGCGCGCGGTGGCCGCCCTGCCCGGCCTGCGGCTGCGCGGCCTGATGACCATGACCGACCCTGCCGACACGCCGCAGGACCAGCGCAACACCTTTCACCGGCTGCGTGCCCTCCGCGACAACCTGAACGTCGACGGCCTGGCACTCGACACCCTGTCCATGGGCATGTCCGACGACCTGGAGGCGGCGATCTGCGAGGGCGCGACCCTGGTGCGTGTCGGCACCGCGATCTTCGGCCCGCGCGACTGATCGGGGCGGGGTCTCGAACCGCCGAGGCGCAAAGCGCACTAAGCTTGTTCGGGCAAACCCGCCTGCGCGCGATTCGCGTTAAACTCGACCACAGCCAAGGACACGACACGTTCAGAGGCCATGCCGCAACCCACCATCGCCTTCATCGGCGCCGGCAATATGGCCGGCGCGCTGATCGCCGGCCTCATCGCCGACGGGACCGACCCGGCCACACTGCTGGCCAGCGACCCCGACGCGGGCCGTCGCGAACGGCTCTCCGCCAACTACGGCATCCGCACCCTCGCGGACAACGCGGCCGCCGTACGCGCCGCCGACGTGGTGGTGCTCGCCGTCAAGCCGCAGCTCCTACGCGAGGTCCTGAGCGCGCTGCAGCCCGCGCTGGCGGAACGGCGACCGCTGTTGATCTCGATCGCCGCCGGCATCCGAACCGCCTCACTGAGCGCCTGGGCCGGCGCCGACCTGCCGCTGGTGCGGGCCATGCCCAACACGCCCGCCATGATCCAGGCCGGCGCGAGCGGGCTGTTCGCCGCCCCCGGGGTCAGCGCCGCCCAGCGCGACGACGCCGAACGCATTCTGCGCGCCGTCGGCATGGTCAGCTGGCTCGACGACGAGGACGCCATGGACGCCGTGACCGCCGTCTCCGGCAGCGGGCCCGCCTACTATTTCCTGGTCATGGAGGCCATGGAGGCGGCTGCCCGCGATCTCGGCCTGGAGCCCGACACCGCGCACCTGTTGACCCTGCAGACCGCGCTCGGCGCCGCGCGTATGGCGATCGAGGCCAAGGCCGAGCCGGGCGAGCTGCGGCGCAACGTCACTTCCCCCGGGGGCACCACCGAGCGGGCGCTGCAGGCACTGGAGGACGGCGGTCTGCGTGCCCTGTTCAGGGAGGCCCTGACCGCCGCGCGCGACCGTTCGATCGAACTGTCGCGGGTACTCGGAGCACAGTGATGGGCAGCGACTACCTGAGCGACCCGCTGGTGTTTCTCATCCAGGTCGTGTTCGGCGTCTACACCCTGCTGGTCGTGCTGCGCTTCCTGCTGCAGCTGGTGCGGGCCGACTTCTACAACCCGCTGTCGCAATTCATCGTCAAGGCGACCACGCCCGCACTCAAGCCCCTGCGGCGCGTTATCCCGGGCGTGGGCGGCGTCGATCTGTCGTCGCTGCTCCTGGCCTGGCTGCTCAAGACGGTCGAGTTCCTGCTGATCTACCTGGTGAAGGGTTTCGGCTTCCTGTTGCTGCCCTCGCTGGTGGTGGCGATCCCCGAGCTGGTGACCCTGGTGATCAACATCTTCCTGTTCGGCATCCTGATCCTGGTGATCCTGAGCTGGGTCGCACCCGGCGGCGGCAACCCGGCCGTGCTCCTGCTCTACCAGTTGACCGGCCCGCTGCTCGAACCGGTACGCCGGCGCATGCCCGAGATGGGGGGCTTGGATCTCTCGCCGATGGTGGTGATGGTGGGGCTGGTGTTGCTGAAAATGCTGCTGGTCCCGCCACTCGAGACGCTGGCCCGCCAATTGGCCGCGTGAGCGCCTGGTATCGCTGGGATGGCCCCGACCTGGTGCTGCGGCTGCGCGTCCAGCCGCGTGCCGCCGCGGACGGCTTTGCCGGCCCGCTCGGCGACGCCATGAAGCTGCGCCTCACCGCGCCGCCGGTGGACGGCAAGGCCAACGCCCACCTGACGAAGTTCGTTGCCAAGGCGTTCGGTCTGCCCAAGTCGCAGGTCGTGCTGGAGTCCGGTGCCCACTCCCGCAGCGCCGCCCGAGATCGCTACCTGAGACGCCGGCAACGTCCGCTGCGCGCGCCCGGTCTCCTGGTCTATAGTGGGTCTAACAAGCAATGGTCAATGTCGCGTCCAGAACCGAAGTCGGAGAACGCCATGAACAACCCCATCGCGCGGTTTAGCGCCGCGCTCGGCCTGCTGCTGCTGAGCGCGGCGGCAACGGCCGACAACAGCACCAAAGTGCCCGGCTACACCATTCATCACAATGTGTTCACCACGGACGCCCTGTCGCCCGAGGTGGCCAACGCCTACGACATCCGGCGCTCCAGCAACCGCGCCATGCTGAACGTGAGCGTGATCCGGGACGTGCCCGGCAGCACCGGCAAGGCGGTACCGGCCCGGGTTACCGCGGTGGCCACCAATCTCATGGGGCAGCAGCGCGACGTGCCGCTGCGCGAGGTGCGCGAGGGCGAGGCGATCTACTACATCGGCGACTTCCTGGTCGGCCACCGCGAGGTACTGGACTTCGATCTGTCGGTGGCCCCGGCGGGCGACAATCAGGCCTACAGCGCGCACCTGACCCAGGAGTTCTTCACCAAGTGAGGGCCGGGCGGCTCGGCCCCGATTGCGCCAACCCGGCTTACCGCCCGGCGGCCTGGACCAGGGTGTAGAGCCCGAAGACAATCACCAGCGCACCGGCGGCGCGCCGCACCAGCGGCTGCCGCACCCATCGCGTCAGCCAGCCCGCGAGCAGCCCCATCAACAGCAGGTTGGGCAGGGTGCCGAGACCGAACGCGAGCATCAGCCCGGCACCCTCCCAGGCGCCGCCCGCAGACATCGACCAGATCAGCACGCTGTAGACCAGGCCGCAGGGCAGCCAGCCCCACACCGCACCCAGCGCCAGGGCCTGGACCGGCGTGCGCACCGGCATGACGCGTCGCCCCAAGGGCTCCAGGCGTCGCCACAGCCGGCCGCCCAGGCGTTCGACGCGCGTCAGCCCGGACCACCAGCCGGCAAGGTACAAACCGAGCGCGACCATGAACAGGCCGGCCAGCCCCAACAACAGGCGCTGCGCGGTCGCCACCGGCAGCGAGGCGGCCAGCAGCACGCCGAGCGCGCCGGCGAGCGCGCCCGCCACGGCATAGCTGGCGATGCGTCCCAGGCTGTAGGCGAGTTGAAAGAGCAGACCACGCCAAGCGGTGCGGCGCTCCTCGGGCAGGCCGAAGGTCAGCGCGCCGACGATGCCGCCGCACATGCCGGCGCAGTGCACGCCGCCGAGCAGTCCCACGACGAACGCCGCCGCATAGCCGAGTCCCGCCGCGTTCACGGCGCCGCTGCCGTGCGCAGGTCGGTGCCGCGGCCGTGCAGCCAACGCAGCAGCAGCAGGCCCGGCAGGGCGATCAACGCGCAAAACACGAAGTACCCGACCCACCCCATGGCCTCGGCCATGAATCCGGTAGGGGTCGCGGCGATCACTCGCGGAATGCCCATCAGGCTCGACAACAGGGCGTACTGGGTCGCGGTGAAGCGCTTGTTGGTCAGGCTCGCCATGTAGGCGATGTAGGCGGCGGTGCCCATGCCGCCGGAGAGGTTCTCGAAGGCGATCACGCCCGCCAGACCGGCCAGGCTGGGGCCCAACATGGCCAGCCCGGCGAAGCCCGCGGTCGACGCCCCCTGCAGGATACCGAACCACCACAGGGCGCGGAACACGCCCAGCCGCAGGATCAGCACGCCGCCGAACAACCCGCCGGCCACGGTCGCCCAGAAGCCGAACAGTTTCACCACGGCGCCGATCTCGGTCTTGCTGAAGCCGATGTCGAGATAGAAGGGTGTGGTCATGTGCGCGGCCATGGTGTCGCCGATCTTGTACAGCAGGATGAACAACAGGATGACCAGGGCGTCGCGGCGCCTGAAGTACTCGACGAAAGGCTGCACCACGGCCTCGCCGAGGCTGCGCGGCTGCCCCTCGGCGGCGACGGGCTCCGGCGCGAACCAGGTCGTGGCGACGCCGAAGAGCATGCAGCCGGCCATCAGCTGATAGACCTGGCTGAAGGGCAGGTGGTCGGCAAGGATGAGCCCGCCGCCCGAAGCCAACAACATGCCGACGCGATAGCCGTTGACGTACAGCGAGGCGCCGAGGCCCTGTTCGTCGTCGGCCAGGGCCTCCCGCCGGTAGGCATCGATCACGATGTCCTGACTGGCCGAGAAGAAGGTCACCAGCAGCGCCGCCACCGCTACGCCGAGCGGGCTGGCTGCCGGTTCGGACGCCGCCAGCAACAGCAGCGCGGCGATCAGACCCACCTGGGTCAGCAGCAGCCAGCCGCGCCGGCGGCCCAGTGCCAGGGGGGTGTAGCGATCCATCAGCGGCGCCCAGAGAAACTTCAGCGTGTAGGGCAGGCCGACCAGCGCGAACAACCCGATAGTGCCGAGATCGACGCCCTCCTCGGTCATCCAGGCCTGCAGCACGGAGCCGGTCAACAACAGCGGCAGGCCGGAGGCGAAACCCATCAGTGCCGCCACCAGCATGCGGGCGGAGAATACCGAGGAGAGGATTTCGCGCGGGCTGCGGGCGCGTTCAGAGCTCAAAATCGTAGTCCATGGTCAACGGCGCATGGTCCGAGAAGCGCTTGCGCTTGTAGATGTCGGCGGCGCGCGCGGTGCCCGCCAGCAGGGGGGTGGCGACCTGGTAGTCGATGCGCCAGCCGACGTTCTTGGCCCAGGCCTGGCCGCGGTTCGACCACCAGGTGTACTGCTCCGGCGCGGGGTTGACCAGGCGAAAGGCGTCGACGAAGCCGGCCGGCCCGAACAGCCGGTCCAGCCAGGCCCGCTCGTCGGGCAGGAAGCCGGAGTTTTTCTGGTTGCCGCGCCAGTTCTTCAGATCGATCGGGCGGTGCGCAATGTTCCAGTCGCCGCAGATCAGGTACTCCCGGCCGCTCGCACGCAGTTCCTCCAGGTGGGGCAGCAGGCGCTCGAGCATCGCCATCTTGACTGCCTGGCGATGCTCGCCCGAGGAACCGGAAGGCAGGTACAGGGAAACCACGGCGAGCCCGCCATAGCGGGCCTCGATCCAACGACCCTCCGCGTCGAAGTCCGGCCAACCGATGCCCTCGAGCACCTCGTCAGGCTCGCGTCGGCAGTAGATGCCCACACCACTGTAGCCCTTGCGCTCGGCAGGGTGGTAGTAACAGCGGAAGGTCGGCGGCCAGAACTCGCGGCCGACCAGCTGGTCGCGCTGGGCCTTGAGTTCCTGGAGGCAGACAAGGTCGGCCTGCTGACGGCGCAGCCAGGGATAGAAACCCTTGCGCGCCGCCGAGCGCAGGCCGTTCAGGTTGAGGGTGATCACGCGCATGTCGGCGCCAGTATAGCGCCCGGTTCACGGCCCTCCGGGCGTCCCCGGTTTGCTGATGCACCTCAACCATTTGCGCCATGTCATGTAGGGCCGGGCGGCTTGACGCTTATCCTATGCGCGTCGCAACGAACGGGTAAATGCCGGTGGACGACGCGCTGCAACGACTCCTGGAGACGGAGAAACGGGCCGAGGAACTCGCCCGGCAGGCCAACCTGGAACGCGAACGCATCATCCGCGAGGCGCTCGAGGAGGCACGGCGCGAGGAGGGCCAGTTCGAGGCCCGGATCCCGGAGATCCATGCCTCCTTCGTCGACAAGGCCGACGCCCGTGCCGAACAGACCGTCAACGAGCTGCGCAAACGCTTCGACGAACGCCACCTGCGGCTCCGTCAGCAGGCCGAGGAACGGGAAGGGGATGCCCTGCAGGCCGCACTGCAGCTTATCGTCGATCCGAAACTGTAGCACCGCATGCCGGTCGAGCGCAGCCAGACCTACCTCAATACCCGCGTCGCGATATTGCGTTCCCGACTGCTGTCCAGGCAGGACCTGGAAGCCATGATCGCCAACCCGTCCGACGACGTCATGGCGGGACGGCTGAATCTGGGCGAACCGCCCTCGGAACTGGATACGGCGACGATCGAGCGGGCGTTGATGCACGCCCTGCTGGCCGACCTGGCGGTGATCCTGCGGCCCTTGACCGACGAGGCGCGTGACTTCTTCACCTTCTGGGCACGCCGTTTCGAGCTGTTCAACCTCAAGGCGCTGATCCGCGGCAAGCTGCGCAACCTGCCGGACGGCGACATCGAGCGGCACCTGCAGGACATGCCGAGCTTCACCGTTTTGGAACACGACAAATTGTTGCGCACGGAGAGCGTGGCCGAGCTGTTGCGTCAGATCGAGGCCGGCCCGTACAGCGACATCGCCCGCCAGGCCCGCCTGGTGTTCGAGGAAAAGCCCGACACCCTGGCGGTGGAAGCCGCCATCGACCAGCGCTATTACGCGGGCCTGGTCAAGCGCGTGCAGCGGCTGCCCAACACGGAACTGGCGCCGACCCATCAGCTGATGGGCATCCAGGTCGACCGCATCAATCTTTCCTGGCTGGTACGTTACCGCTTCTCCTACCAGCTCTCGCCCTCGGAGACCTACTACTACCTCATCCATCACGGCTTCTATCTGAAGCGCGACGCGCTGCTGCGGCTGGTCGAGCTGGACACCCTGGACGAGGTACTGAGCAGCCTGCCCGCGGCCCTGCAGACACGACTCGCCGACGCTCGGCACGCCCTGGACATCGAACGGCGCCTCGAGGACATGGTGATCGAGTACGCCCGGGGGCTGATGGCCAAGGACGCGCCCGCACTGACCAAGGCCCTCGCCTACCTGCTGCTGCGCGAGTGCGAGTTGCGCCGGCTGTACGCGATCTACCAGGGTCAGCGCCTGGGCATCGATCCCGAGCTGGTGAGCGCGGCAGTCGGTCGCGGCACGACGGAGTTGCACTGATGTTTCGCCCGCTGCGCATGCGCCACGTCATGATCCAGCTGCTCGAGGACGACCTGCCGCAGGCCTCGCTGACGCTGGCCGAGACCGGGGTGTTCAACCCCGACGGGCGCGACAGCGAGGACCACCAGCTCGCGCGGGTGCCCGGCGAGGCCTATCGCCAGATCTTCCGCCAAGCACAGTCGCGGCTCGACAAGATCACCGAGTACTTCCCCAACGACCCACCGCTGGCGGTCGAGCGTCCGCAGGTGGTCCGGGAGACCGAGCTGAAGGCCGTCAACGACCGCCTGGGCGAGCTGTGGCGGGAATGCTCGGAGTGCCAGGAAGAAATGCGCAGCCTGGACGAAGAGGGTCGAGTGGTCAGTCAGCTGGAAAGCTCCCTGGAGAACTTCGCCAACCTGAATATCGATCTCGGCATGCTGCAGGGGGACAAGACCTTTCTGGAACTGCACATCGGCGTCGTCCCGTCCATCAACCTGCGGCGCATGGAGGAAGCCCTCGGCCTGGCACGGTTTTTCGTCTACACCTTCCTGGTCGGCGAGGGCAACGCCCACGTGGTGGTCATCGGACCCAAGGGCGAGGCCGCGCAGCGGGTGCAGACGGTGCTCGAGTCGGCAGGCTTCCATGCCCTGAACATCCCGCCGGAACTGCATGACGAACCGGCCAAGGTGGGTCTGCAGCTGGCCCTCCGGCGCAAGCGCATCCGCGACGAGTATGCGGCCGTCGCCGAGCGCGTCGCCCGGCGCGCCCGCGAGACCGAAGACTTCATTCGCGAAGCCAAACGCACGCTGGCCCTCGCCGAACCCTACGTTTCCCTCGACGATGCCGCGCGCGGTTCCAGTCAGTTGGCGGTGGTCAGCGGCTGGATTCCGGCCCGCGAACTGGCCAGGGTAGAGGCGGCGCTGCGCGCCGCCCTCGAACACCCCTTCATCCTGACCGACCGCCCGCCGCGCCGCGACGAACACCCGCTGGTACCCAGTCTGCTCGCGCCGAATCGCGTGCTGTCGCCGTTCACCACGCTGGTCACCCAGTACGGGGTCCCGCGCTACGGCGAGATCGACCCTTCGGCGGTGTTCGCCGTCACCTTCGTGCTGATGTTCGGGATGATGTTCGGCGACATCGGTCACGGCGCAACCATCGCGGTCGCCGCGCTGTTCATGCGCCGCAAGCTCGGCAAGTTCACGGGCTTTGCGGTGCTCGCCGGCCTGTCTTCGACCGCCTTCGGGTTTCTCTACGGCAGCATCTTCGGCTTCGAGCACGTGCTGCCGCCGCTGTGGATGTCGCCGCTGTCCGACCCCACGCTGATGCTGACCATCGCGCTGTTCTGGGGCATCGGCTTCCTGCTGCTGATGACTGCGCTGTCGATCTTCAACCGCCTGATCGAGGGGCGTTGGCTGGCCGCCGTGCTGGAAACCAACGGGGCGACGAGCATGATGCTCTACGCCGGCCTCATCTGGGGCGTCTACGGCGCCGCGCAGGGCACGGGTTTCGGGGTCCTGCCGACTCTGCTGATCGTCGCCTCCCTGACGGCGCTGGCGGCCTACAAGTGGATGGAGACGTGCGCGCCGC
>JARRQB010000075.1:0-6485 GCA_037382265.1 Gammaproteobacteria bacterium
CAGTTCGGGAGGCATGTGCATAGCGGGCATGCGCTGGTCGGGTGCACGGTCGGTCGGGAAGGCCTGGCGAGCGCTGCCAAGTTCGGCCAGATGCTCCTCGAGCACGGTGGGATCGATGGGTTTGAGCAACCAGCCATCGAAAGGCAGGTCCTGGTTCGGCAGATGCGCCTCGCCGAACACGTCTGCTGTCAGCGCGAGGATGGGAGGGCAGGCATCGCCGAGTTGCCGGCGCATGGCGCTGGCGGCGGCCGCTCCGTCGAGTTCGGGCATGTGCAGATCCATCAGCACTAGGTCAAAGCGCTCCGCCTGCGCCTTTTCCAGTGCCTCGATCCCGTTGACGGCGACCACCACCAGTGCGCCGCGGGCCTCGAGCACCTCACGCAACAACAGGCGGTTGAACTCGTTGTCCTCGGCCGCCAGCACCCGCATGCCGGCGAGGGCGTCTGCCCTTGCGTCAGGCACTGGCGCCGCGGGCGACGCGTGCAGCGACGCCCCGGTGAACAGCGTCTCGAACAGCTGCAGCAGACGGTCGCGGCGCACCGGCTTGAGACTCGCGGCCACCGCGGCGTCACCGCAGCCCGCCGGCGGCCGCCAGCCCGGCGTGCCGGAGAGCAGGAGCAGCGGGCCGGCGTGACGTTCGCACACCGTTGCGATGAGGCGCGCGGCCTCCGACTCCTCGCTCTGCGCCCTCGACATGCCGACGATGACCAGGTCGAACTGGTCCTGCTCGAGCAGTTCGACCAGGCGCTCGAGCTTGCCCGTGTTGAAGGTCTGTATGCCCCAACCGAACATCAGGCTGCGCAGGCCGCGCCGGGTGACGGCGTTGGCGTCGTATAGCAGCACGCGGCGGCCCGTGACTCCTTCCACCTGCTCCAGTGGCTTGGGCGCGGCGCAGCGACTGCAGGGAACGAACACCGTGAAGTGCGCCCCCTGATCCGGTGCACTGGCGAGTTCGATGTGTCCGCCCATGAGTTCAACGAGCCGCTTGGCAATCGACAGGCCGAGGCCGGCGCCGCCGTGGCGCCGTGTGACCGAACTGTCGCCCTGGGTGAAGGCGGAGAAGATCTTCTCCTGGTCTTCGGCCAGCAGGCCGGGGCCGGTGTCTGAAACGGCGATCTCCAGTACGCCCGAGTCGGTGTCGGTGGCGCTGAAGCCGGCCTCCACCACGACATGGCCCCGTTCAGTGAACTTCAATGCGTTGTTGGTCAGGTTGACGACGACCTGGGCGAGTCGGCCCGGGTCGCCGGAGATGGTCTGCGGTAGATCGGAGTGCAGCAGCAGGGCGAGCTCCAGCCCCTTTTCCGCCGCCAGTGGACTGAGCATGGCGATCACGTCCTCGAGGCACGCGGCGGGTTCGAAGTCCCGGATTTCCAGCTGGTCGGCGTTGGCGTCGAGGCGGATGAACTGCAGGATGTCGTCGATCACGTGCAGCAGCTGCTGCGAGGCGCTCTGGATCGTGCGAACGTACTCCGCCGGGGCCTTGCCCTCATCGCACTGATCGAGCAGCTTGGTGAAGCCGACGACGGCGTTCAGCGGTGTGCGGATTTCATGACTCATCCGCGCAAGGAATTGCGTGCGCTCGTGGCCGACGTGCAGCGCCGCCTGGCGGGCGGACTCGAGTTCGAGGTTCTTGCGTTCGAGTTCGCCGACCGTCTGCTGCAGCGCGGTAGTTGCCGCTCGTATCCGTTCCCTCAGCTGGGTCTGGCCCTCCTCGAGCGCGCGGGCCATCTGATTGATGCCATCCTCCAGTTCGCCGAGCTCGCCCCCGGTGCTGCGGCGCACCCGGGTGTCCAGCTTGCCCGAGCGCAGCTGCTGCACGGCCTCCATGAGGCGGCGCACCGGGCCGGTGATGCCGTTGCCGATCGCCAGCCCGAGCAGCACGCTGAATGTCAGCCCGACCAGGACGATGATCACGCCGCCGCGCACGATCTCGGCCTCGCGTGCCAAGACCCCGCGGTTCGACATCGCCACCAGCGCCCAGCCGATGTTGCCCGCGTCCGCCGCGTCCTGCCCGTCGTCGCGCAACAGGTCGAACTCCTCCGCAAAGTCCGTTACGGCGCCGAAGCCCGTGCCGATGGGGTGTTGGAACACGGCCTCGCCCGGCCCCTGACCGAGCTCGATACGGGTGACCAGCTCGGCCGCTTCGGGCAATTCCTCGCCGCGGCTGAACAGGGTACGGCGATCCCGGTCCCAGACCGCGGCCCAGCGGACATCCGGGTCCGCCGCCAGCTGCTCGATAATGCGGTCGAGCAGTTCGGAGTTCTTGCTGAAGGTCGGGAACTCCGCTGCCAGCGCGAGGTTGCGCGCGCTGGCGCGGCCCTGATCGGCCAGGGCCGTGCGGGCGTCCTCGAGACGGCTGGAGATCAGCCCGTAGCCGAGCAGCAGGGCGACGGTCGCCACCGGTACGACGGCGAGAACCAGCACCCGCCCGCGAATGCCGAGTCGGTCGACCAGGCTGCCCCTGCTCACGGCGCCGCCTCCAGTTCCCGTCTCACCCGCTCGCCGAAGGCGGTCTCGTCTGGTACGTCGATGCCCAGCGCGTCCGCGACCGGGCCGTTGATGCCGATGCTGTAGTAAACGGGGTGCTCTACCCCGGGGCTGGCGCCGTGGTCGAGCCAGGCCGCGATGCGCTCGGCGGCGTGGTTGCCGATCTGTGCCGGCGTCGAGTAGACGGCGGCCACCGCGCCGGCCTTGAGCAGGGCATACGAGAAGCCGACGATCGGTCGATGGCGCTGAAAGCCGATGTAGAGCATCCACTTGGCGGTCACCGGGCGGAACACGCGGTGGTCGTAGACCGCCACCACCAGTTCATTGTCCCGCATTAGCCGCTCGATGCCGTCCGCCGGGTCGTCGTCCTCGCCAATCACCAGCGGGTTCGCGGTGAGGCCGAAGCGCTCTGCCTGGGTCACGAAGCCTTTCCTCAGTCGGCCGTCGGGCTCGCTGAACAGGGCGCCGATGCGCCGTGCGTCGGGCAGCAGCGAGTGGGCGATGGCAATCTGCCGGCGCACCGGCTGATCGAGGACGATGGCACCGGAGGTGCGGCCCGGGTTGTCGCCGGGCAGCGACTCCGTCAGCTGCCGATAGGCGGCCTCCGGCAGGAAGACGCTGAGCACCGGCGTCGTGCCGGGTCGCTGCAGGGCGGCGCGGGCTGCCCGCGTGCCGATGGTCACGATCAGCGCCGGGTCGCCGTCGCTGACGGGATCGGGCTCGTTGCCGGCCAAGCTGTCGACGTCGAGGGTCGAGATGCGCGCGGCGTCGGTCGGCTGGTTGCCCGACCGCAGGTTGTTCTGGATGGCCGCGAGTACCGCCCGGTGCTTGGCGTTGGCGGGCTCGAGCACGACGACTACGCCGGGGTTCGCCAGGGCTGCAGCGGCGCACCACGCCAGCAGCCACGCCGCCAGCCGCCGGACGGTGCCGCTGTGGTGTCGGCGAGGCGGGGCTCGGTCAGCTTGCACGTTAAGCGCGCTCAGCGCAGACCTGGGTCCAGGCGGCTCGCACGCGTGCCCCGCGCTGAAGAGCGCTGTCGTGTTTGCCCATTCTCGACCTCCTCTCGGCCGGAGCAACCGTTCAAGACGTGCTCAACAGCCCTTGTTGCCGCGCGACGACGGCCGCTTGGGTGCGGTTGTTCACCCCGAGCGCCCGCAGGATTGCCGCGACATGGATCTTCACCGTGTTTTCGGAAACCGCGAGTTCACGGGCGATCTGCTTGTTGGACTTGCCCTCGACCAGGCAGGCCAGCACTTGCAACTGCCGCCCGGTCAGTCCGCCAACGCCGGGAACCACGCTCGGGATCGGTCGGGGCGGACGGCGGTCGGGCGTCTCGAGCTCCGCCGGTTGCTGCAAGCCCGCGGACCAGAGCATGTCGGGCGGCACGTAGACCCCGCCCGACAACACCAGGCGCAGTGCCGACAGCATGACGTCGCCGGTCGAGGACTTCGGGATGTAACCGGACGCGCCCAGATCCAGCGCCTTGCGCATGTGCCCCGGGTCCACAGAGGCGGACAGGACCACCACGGTCAGCTCTGGGCTGCGGCGGCACAGCTCCCGAAGCAGACCGAAGTCGTCCGCGCCGGGCATGAACAGATCGAGCAGCACCAGGTCGAGCTCCGGCTCCCGGGCGATCGCCTCGCGGACCTGCGCCGCATCTTCGGCCTCGACGAAGTCCGTGCCCGGCGCCAGCGTGGCAAGCGTGTGGACTAGCCCCTCCCGGACTAATGCGTGATCGTCTGCGATGAGTATGCGCAAGGGTCTGTTCTGCCTTTCGTTTGCCGTGACCTGTGGGTTCCACAAGGATAGCCCCAGCCAGGGGTGTGCCATAGTCGGTCGCCTGGACGGACCGGGCCGCGGCTCGGGCTAGCCCAAACGGGCTAGTCGCCTTTTACCGACGGGCGGCTAGTGCTTCAGGGCTATAGCCAGATGCAGGTCTTCTACCGATACTTCCGACCATCCGACGCATGATCGGGCAGTATCACCGGGAGCAGTAAATGACCAAGACGACGGCAACGACGCCCAGGGTGGTGCCCGTGCTGTTTCTGCTGGCCCTGGCGTGCAGCGCCTCGACCGCAGCGCCCTTCGCATACGATACCTGGCAGGAACGCCGCCTGATGGAGCCCAGCCAGGTCGAGCGCAACGACGAAGCCAAGGGCAAGGTGTTCATCTACGACGGCCTCGAAGCCGACAAGATCGATCAGGCCATGGACGACTATTTCGAACGTATCGGCAACATGATGTTCATCCGGGTGCATTACACGCCACCCGCCGGTTCCGGCGGGCCGGAGATTCTGAACGACGGCTGCGAGTAGGCGCCGCCCCGCCCGCTTGGGTACGGGTGCGATCGCCGCGCTGTTCAGGCGCTCTTCAGGCGCGTCAGGCGAATCAGCAGTACGCTACCCATCGGCAGCACCAGTCCGAGCAGCATCGCGCTCCACATCAGCCAGCCCAGCTCCGAATAGTCGGGTGCTACCGTCACCGCGCCGGAGACGCGGTCGCGCACTTCGCGAGTGACCGTGAAAATCTGATTCAGATACTTGGTGCCGAGTTGGCTGGCCGACAGGGCGAGGTTGGTGAACGACGCCATCACGGCGAAGAAGGTCGCCTTGAGATTCGCCGGCGCCGAGTTGGCGATCCACGCCAGCATCGGGATCATGGCGATCTGCCCCAGCGGCGACTCCAGGGCGGTGTCGACCACGGCGATGAAGCGGGCGTCCACCAGGCCGCCGGTGTGTGCGGCCGCCCAGGTGTGCAGGCCGTAGTACATGCCCACCACGGGCAGGTACAACAGGGTGCTTGCGAGGGTCAGGAACACCACCACGTAGGCGATCGATCGCTCCGCCATGAAGCGGCGGAAGATGAACATGCCGAACAGGGTCAAGGCGCTGCCGATCAGCGACAGCACGGCGAGGAACTGTTGGTCGAAGCCCAGTTCGTCGATCATCCACCAGGTCTGGCCCGCGCCCGGGGTCGGCATCGCGCGGTAGACGAAGATGATCACCGCGGTGCCGACCAGTGTCAGCCGTGCATTGGGCTGCAGCACCTGGACCAGACGGCTCATCAGGAACAGCACGATCGCCATCGAGCCGGCGAAAATGATCTCTTTGCTGTAGGTGAGATCGCTCAGCCCGGTCGCGACGGTGAACAGGACGAATGCCAGGCTGCCGCCGAGGATCCACCAGTTCGGCTCGGTCGGCTCCGGGCGGCCGAAGGCCAGTTCCCGCGCCTTGGTCGCCGAAAAGCCCTCGCGCCGCAACTGATCCAGCCGGCGTCGCTTGGTCCAGGCGCCAACGGCGACGCCCGCCACCGAGATCGCGGGTATGGCCAGGGCCAGTTCGTAGATGCGCACGTAGGTGGCCACCTTCTCGGCCTCGGGC
This sequence comes from Gammaproteobacteria bacterium, assembly GCA_037382265.1. GTDB lineage: Bacteria > Pseudomonadota > Gammaproteobacteria > Chromatiales > Chromatiaceae > JARRQB01. Next base: position 5,868 of record JARRQB010000075.1, read on the forward strand.
ATGGATTCGACGCCGTCGAACAGCAGCACGTTGAGCAGGGCCACGAACACGCCGCCGCCGATGATGGCCACCCTCCCCAGGGTCTGCATGGTGGTGTGCATCAGCCGCAGGGTTTCGGCCGGCAGCGGCTCGCCCTTGGCGTCTACGCGCGGCACGGCCTCGACCGTCATCGCGTCGGCCACAACGTCCTGCACCACGTACCCGACCGGTGCGAGCAGGACGCTGAGCACGTACCAGGCGGACACCGGCATGACGGCGCCCATGGCCGCCGGTTCCGCCAACAGGCCGAGCATGATCGCCAGGCTGACAGTGATCAGTCCCGCGCCCACGAACACCAGGGCGGACTTCCAACGCCAGATCAGGTCCACCAGATGGCCGAGCGGCATCTTCAGTGCCCAGGGGATTCCCGCCCAGAACGCCAGTGCCGCCAGGAACTCGGCCGAGAGATCGAGGTAGTCCTTGACGAAGAAGGTGCCGACGATTCCGGTCAGGCCCGAGATGCCGGCGGCCATGTAGACCATCAGCGGCGCCAGGTAGGACAAGCGCATCTCGCGGCCCAACTCGAGGAGGTTCCGATCGAGCCACCGCCGAATGCCGTGGCCGGGGGTCGAGCCGGCG
>JARRQB010000076.1:0-6407 GCA_037382265.1 Gammaproteobacteria bacterium
TGCGCAGCAGCTCCTGCGGCTGCAGATTCAGCCCTAACAGGAACAGCAGGAAGGTGATGCCGAACTCGGCGAGGTCGCGCATCAGCGGCTCGTCGGGCACCAGCCCCAGACCCCAGGGGCCCAACAGCACGCCAAGCACGATGTAGGCGACCAGCAGGGACTGGCGCGCGTACAGCGCCAGCGAGGCCAGCAAGGCCGCTCCGGTGAAAACCAGGAAGACGGTAAAGACGATGGGATCGTGCGCCATGGCACCACCGCGGAAACTACACCGCAGGCTCGCCGAAAAGCCGCCGCCTTGCAACACCGCCGGGGTCGACCGACGACCCCGGCGGACCCCGTCAGCGCATGGGCGTGGCGGGTTCTGTGGTCAACTTCGCTTGATCCGGCGTGGCCCCCTGGGCCTTACCCCGGCTGCCGCGATTGCGGCAGTAGCCGCTGACCTCCACTCCGTCCTTCCGCGCATAGCCCGACACCCAGGTGCAGGCGGCAGCCTCGGCACAAGCCGCTTCGGGCTGTCCCTTACAGGCTGCCTGGGCGATACCGGCTGACAGAACGAGGGGAAGTGAGACCACGAGCGCGGCAACGGGCCGCTTCACAGACTGATACATGACGTTCTCCTTAACGTGATTGGCGGGCGCGCCCCGAATTCATGGGCGGCCCCGTTCCTTGCGCCTAGACGCGCGGCGAGCATAGCAAGGCCACCGCGCCAATGCACGCGCCGTGCGTGCCCCGCCTTCGAGAAGTCCTCGTCAGCCGCGCGGGGATCGCGAACGACAGCCGCGGTGGGCCGTGTTACAGCCGGACCGGCAAGCGCTTCGAGCCCCAATGGCCGGGCCGCGCCTCGAACACGCCGGGGATGAGGCGTGCGCAGTCGCCGCAGCGGCCGTCCGCGGTCAGCCCCCAGGCACCGAGGCGGTACCAGTCGCGTTCGATCAGCAGTTTGCCGCAATCGGGACAGTAGGTGCTGCCACCTTCGCGGTCGACTACGTTGCCGGTGTAGGCAAAGTGCACGCCGTTGCGCAGGGCGATAGTGCGCGCCCGGCTCAGCGTCTCCGCCGGCGTTGGCGGCACGTCGACCATCTTGTAGTCGGGATGAAAAGCACTGAAATGCAGCGGCACGTCCGGCCCGAGTTGCTCGACCACCCAGCGGGCCATGCCGGCAATCTCCTCGTCGCTGTCGTTCTCGCCCGGAATGAGCAGCGTGGTGAGTTCGAGCCAGACGTCGGTCTCCTCGTGCAGGTACTTCAGGGTGTCGAGCACGGGATCGAGGTGACCGCCGGTGAGCCGGAAATAGAAGTCCTCGCTGAACGCCTTCAGGTCGACGTTGGCCGCATCCATGTCGGCGAAGAACTCAGGGCGCGCTTCCGGTGTGATGTACCCGGCGGTCACGGCGACGTTCCTGAGACCGAGCTCGTGGCAAGCCCGGGCGGTGTCGACCGCGTACTCGAGGAAGATCACGGGGTCGTTGTAGGTGTACGCCACGCTGCGGCAACCCAGGCGCTTGGCGGTCTCGGCAATCTCGCGCGGCGACGCCGAAGCCGCCAGGGTATCCAGCTCGCGCGACTTGCTGATGTCCCAGTTCTGACAAAACTTGCAGGCCAGGTTGCAGCCCGCCGTGCCGAAGGAGAACACCGGCGTCCCCGGAAGAAAGTGGTTGAGCGGCTTCTTCTCGATGGGGTCGACGCAGAAACCGCTCGAGCGCCCGTACGAGGTGAGCTGAACGCCCTCGTCGGTCGCCTGGCGAATGAAGCACAGACCGCGCTGGCCGGACTTCAGCCGACAAAAACGCGGACACAAGTCGCACTGAATGCGGCCGTCGTCCAGACGGTGCCAGTAACGCCCCGGCACGCCTTCTGCGATGGCTTCGGACACGGCTTGCCTCGCTGTCTATTGCCTTCTACTAAGACCACTGCCTTCTACTAAGATATAGGTAAGAAATTCGTCATGGGAAATGCCGTCGTGCAAACCGTGCTCATGCCTTCTGTCGCGGGGATGTTCTACCCGGCAGCCGCCGATGCGCTGCGCAGCGAAGTGACCGAACTTCTGGGCCAGACCCGACACCCTGGGCCAGTGCCCAAGGCGCTGATCGTGCCCCACGCCGGTTACGTGTACTCGGGGCCGGTCGCGGCCAGCGCCTATGCCCGGCTCGCCCCGGCCGCCGGCACGGTCCGCAGGGTCGTGTTGCTGGCGCCGTCGCACCGGCTGCCCTTCCGCGGGCTGGCCGTGCCGGACGCCGACGTCCTGCGCACGCCGCTGGGCGACGTGCCCGTGGACACCGAGGGGGTGGCCGAGGCCCTCGCGCTGCCCCAGGTCCGGGTGTTCGAAAACGCCTTCCGCGGCGAGCATGCCCTCGAAGTGCAATTGCCGTTCCTGCAAACGGTGCTGACGCGCTTCACGGTGGTGCCGCTGATCGTCGGCGACGCGCCCGGCGCCGAGGTGGCCGAAGTCATGCGGACGCTGTGGGGCGGCGACGAAACGCTGGTCGTGGTCAGTTCCGATCTCAGCCACTACCTGGATTACGCCACTGCGCGCGATCGCGACGCCGCCACCACCCGCGCCATCGAGCAGTTGCGGCCCGAGGCCATCGGCTACGAGGATGCCTGCGGCCGTAACCCGGTAACGGGGCTGCTGCAGGTAGCGCGCGAGCGGCACCTGCACGTGGACACGGTGGATTTGCGCAATTCCGGCGACACCGCCGGCCCCAAAGACCGGGTGGTCGGTTACGGCGCCTATGTCTTCAGCTGAGTCGGACCAGGCCTCGCTCGGCGCCGAGGAACGCGCCGAATTGCTCCGCCTGGCGCGCGAATCGATTCGTTACGGCCTGCGCAACGGCACCCCGCTGCCCGTGCAGCCCGCGGAATTCCCGCAGGAACTCAAGCGGATCGGCGCCAGTTTCGTCACGCTCGAGGAGCGAGGCGAATTGCGCGGCTGCATCGGGCACCTCGAGGGGGTACAGCCGCTGGTGGTCGACGTGGTCGAGAACGCCTACAACGCCGCCTTTCGCGATCCCCGCTTCCCGTCGCTGCGCGAGGACGAACTGGCCGCGATCGACATCCAGGTGTCGATCCTCAGTCCGCCGAAGCCGGTGTCGTTCCGCTCGGAGGCCGACCTGTTGGCCAAGCTGCGTCCGGGCATCGACGGACTGATCCTCGAGGACGATTCCCACCGCGGCACCTTTCTGCCCTCGGTGTGGGATTCGCTGCCGGAGCCCGGGCAGTTCTTCACGCACCTCAAACTCAAGGCCGGGCTGGCGGCCAATCATTGGTCCGACCGGATTCGCGTGAGCCGCTACACCACCGAGTCGTTCGGCGAACGCACGCCAAGCTGACGCCTCAGAGGCACTCGCCGCGCGAGCCTTGCGCGCAGCGCCTCCCGTCGAGCCAGATGGCACCGTCGAGCCGGGCGCCGGCCCACTGCGCCGCACCGGTTCGCGCGCCCGTCAGATCGGCGTGCGACAGATCGGCGTCGGCCAGGTCCGCGTTGGTCAGGTCGGCACCACGCAGGTTGGCGCCGAGCAGCCGTGCGCCGCGCAGCCGCGCGTAGCTCAGTTCGGCGCCGGCAAGATTGGCATAGGCGAGGTCCGCGCCCGCCAGTTCGGCGTCGTTGAGGCGGGCATTGATCAGCGAGACATTGGACAGGTTCGCCCCGCCCAGCGACGCCGACGGCCAGTCGGCGCCGTCCAGCCGGCAGTTGCTCCAGATGACCCCGGGCGTCGGTGGGGCGTCGCAGGACGCGCCTGCCGGTGCGGTCGTTGCTTCGCCTAGCCGCAGCGTCAGGGCGACGCAGCCGACCAGGACCGCCAGGCTCAGTGCGATCGCCGCCAGGGCGCGGTGCCGGTCGCGAAGGGCGTGCTCCGCGGCAGCGCGGACGTCGGCCTCGCGGTCGCGCCGCAGGCGCAGCGGAATCACCTGGGGCACGGCGGCGATCGGCCGCCAGTGCGCGCCGTCCAGGCTCACCTCGTCGCTCAGGCGCAAACGTCCAACCAAGACGTGGTGGCGAATCCTGGCGGTACTGGCCGACCCGGCGGCGCGCCCGCCGCGGCGCACGAACCAGACCTCGGCCACCCGTTCTTCGCTTGGCTCTGTCATGACGTCTTCAGGGCGGCGCACTCCGCCGGCCGAATCACCGGGATGACCCCGATTTTATGTTTATCGGCTAACCCGCCGATAAGTTTCAAGACCTGTTCGAAATTCCTGCCACGTGAAGATTACCGGTCCCATCACCGCCCTGTTCAACCCGGGCACCCGCGACGCCGCCGAGCTGTTGCGCCAGCTGCGGCCGGGGCAAGTGCTCGAGGCTCGGGTCATCGACGTGCCGCGCGTCGGTGTCGCGCGCCTGCAAATCGGGCTGGCCGAACTGCTGGCACGCACCCGCGCGCCGCTGACCCCGGGTACGGAACTGCGCCTGGCCGTGACCGGTTTGACGCCCCAGCCGGAGCTGAAGGTGCTCCAACCGGCCCGCGAGACCGCGCCGCGCGACCTGCTGCTGCGCACCGCGCTGCCGCGCCAGTTGCCGCTGCGCGAGGTTCTCGACGCGCTGACCGCGCTGACCCGCCCGGCGGAGGCACGGCTGCCGTCCAACGTCCGCCAAGCCGTCGAGCAGGTGCTCGCCCGCGCCGTCCCGGCGCAGGAGCTGGACGCCGCCAGCGTCCGCCGTGCCTTTCTCGGCTCGGGCCTGTTCCTCGAACCCCGGCTGGCGCGAGGCGGCCCGCCGCCGGCGTCCGACCTCAAGTTCGATCTGCTGGCACTGCTTCGGCTGCTCCAGGGCGCCCAGAAGCCGGTCCGCCAGCCGCCTTCCGCGACCGCCGCGCCGCCGGCACCGCGCCCGGCGGGTGCGCCTTCCCCACCGGTGCAGTCACCCGCCGTCCAACGCTACCTCGGGCTGCCCGGGGAACCACAGCGCCCGGCCGAACCCCGCCCGATCGAGCACGGAACCGCCCGGCCACCGTCCGCCCCAGGGCCACCCGGACCGCCCGCCGAGCGGCCGGTGGCCGCTGGTCAACCGCCGGCCCACACCCCCAGGGCGCCGGTCGCCGGCCAGCCGGCGCCCGGCCCGCCCCCCGCCGCACCGCTGCCCACCGCGCAGGCGTCGCCCGAACCCCTGCTCGAACGCCTGCTCGGGCTGGTCCAGGGGGCCATCGCCCGGGTGCAGACCCACCAGGCCGCCTCCCTGCCCGGGGACGGCCAGGAGCGCCCACCGTGGCAGTTCGAACTACCGCTGGCCTTCGCTGGACACGCGGAGGACGTTTGGGTTCGGATCGAGCACCGCGAACCCGACGCACGGCAGCTACCCGCCGAGCCCGGCAGCGCCCCCTGGACGGTCACCCTGAGCTTCGACCTGGGCAGTCATGGCAGGGTGCAGGCACGCCTCAGCGTAGACCGGGAACGCGTCGCCGGCACCTTCTGGTGCGAGCGTCCGGAAACCGAGCGCCGCTTTGCCGGCGGCTTCGCCGTGCTCCAGGGCGCGCTGCAGCGCGCCGGCCTGGAAGTCGCCGAACTCCGCTCGGTACTCGGCGAGCCGGCCGAGCGCCTCGACCTGCCGCGGCTGGCGCGCGGCCTCCTGGACGCGCGCGCGTGACCCGCCGCCACGACAAGCCAGACATCGACGCGACGAACGTTGCCGTCGCGCTCCGCTGGGAAGGCCAGAACGCACCACGGGTCACCGCCAAGGGCGAGGACGAGCTCGCCCGGCGCATCGTCGAGGCCGCGGAGACCGCCGGCATCACCCGCTACCCCGATCCAGAGCTGGCCGGGGTGCTCGCGCGTATCCCGCTCGGCGACGAGGTTCCCGAGGCCCTGTATCGCGCCGTGGCCGAGGTCATCGCCTTTGCCTATTGGGTGACCGGCCGCTGGCCCGACGGTTGGCCCGGCCGGCCCGGCACGATCGACGCGGACGACGCAGCAGAAGAATGATCGTCTAAACCTATTGTTAGAATTAATACAATCGTATTTAAAAAATATCAAGAATCATTATCATTATCAGCATGGAACACCTCCGTCGAGGACGCCAACCATGTTGAAGACCGTCTCTTTCGCCGTCATGCACTTTGTCGTCGCCTTCAGCGTCGCCTACTTGTTGACCGGCGACCTCGTCATCGGTGGCGCCGTGGCACTGGTGGAGCCGGCCGTGAACACCCTCGGCTACCACCTGCACGAGAAGGTCTGGCATCGCGTGCAGCACCGGGACCGGGCACCCCGCCCCTGGGACCCGGGACGTCGCGCTGCCGGCGCCGCCCAAAGTTCCTGAACGCCGACGTCTTGACCTCGGGTTCGCGAGCAGCTTTCAGGGAGTAGCCGGCCTGGGCGGACACCCGGCCTTAGGACTCGGTCCCCAACAGTTCGTCCAGGCCCGCTTCGTCCAGGACTTCGATGCCGAGCTCCCGGGCCTTTTCCAGCTTGGCGCCGGAG
>JARRQB010000077.1:0-6386 GCA_037382265.1 Gammaproteobacteria bacterium
CCCGTCCATCTGCCAGTCGATGGCCGTGACCTCGCAGCGCGGATTGATGTCCTCGAGCGTGCGCTTGGCGGAAAACGCCTTGAGTTCGTCGACGTCGGCCGAACGGTGGACGATCTGGCGCTGCAGGTTCGACTCTTCCACCCGGTCGAAGTCGCTGACCACCAGCTGGCCCACGCCCGCCGCAGCCAGATACATGGCCGCCGGCGACCCCAGACCCCCCATCCCCACGATCAGGGCCCGGGCGTCGAGCAGGCGCTGCTGACCGGCCTCGCCGATGTCGGGCAAGCGGATCTGGCGGCTGTAGCGACGGCGTTGGGCTTGGTCCATGGCGTTATTTGAACCGCAAAGGCGCAACGGGAGCAAAGGCTTCGGGAAGCCGGCCGGATTATCCGCCGCCGCGATGGAAGCCGCGCTCGAAACGTTGCTGAAAGCGCTGCCAGTGTCCCGCCTCACCGGCGGTGCAGTCGTGGAACCGCACGGCGAGCACCGGGATCGTCAGGGCGCCCAGGCGGCGTGGCGGGCGGGGCTCCGCCTCGATCGTCACCGCCACGGCCTCGTCGGGCGAGGTCAGGCGCCACGGCCCGTGGGCATGGCCTTCGATCCGCCAGTCGGCGAAGACGCGCGGCAGCAGCGCGGCGAACTCCGCCAGACCGTAGCCCATGTCGCGGGTGACATGCATTGCTTCGCCGCCTGCCAAGCCAGTTACCAGCCTCGTCGCTGCAGGCCGCTACAGGGTGCCAAACCTCACCCGCCCGCGACCGGCGGCCAGACTGCAATGACGTCGCCGTCGGCGAGCCGTGCGGTGTCGCGCTCGGCGGGCTGCACGAACACGCCGTTGCGCATCACCAGGTGCGCCTGCTCGCGAGGCACGCCAAAGCGGTCCAGCAGACCATGCGCGGTGATGGTTTTCGGCACCTCGACCCGTACCTTGTGCCGCTCCGCGCCGGCCGGCAGGTGCTTCATCAGCGACGCATAGAGTTCCAGCTGTACGCGCATCGGCACGTCGTTCAGATCACCTGCGTGGTGGCCAGGTAGGCCTCCATGATCCGCGTGGGGTCGCGCAGCAGCCGAGGCTGCCACTCGCCGAGCGGCGTGCGCCGCTGAATCAACCCCCGCAGGACGCCGACGTGCTGGGTCATGCCCACGGCATGGGCGCCGATCAGCCGGTCGTCCGCGAACTGCAGCGACAGGTAACGGTAGTCGTCGGGCTGGTAGAGGGTCGCCGACTCGCCCCCATCGCGGCCCATCCACAACCCGAACGAACAGGAGATCAGCCCCAGGGTGTCAAGCACGTTCATGTTGATCGAGCCTTCGTACTCCGCCTCCTGTCCGGCCATGTTCAACGCAGCGACGTGGCCGTGGTCGGTCGCGGTCGGCTGGATCGCGTGCACGGCGTCTTCGCCGGTCGAGAAGTCGAGTCCCTGGGCCACGTCCCCCGCGGCATAGATGTCCGCCGCGGAACTGCGAAACCGACGATCCACCCTGATGCCGAGGTCGATGTCCACGCCGCTACCGGCAAGGAAGCCCACGTTCGGCCGCACACCGATCGCCGAGATCACCACCTCGGCGTCCACCGTGTCGCCGTCGCCGAGCTTCACCCGCAGGCTCGAACCCGCCCGCTCGATCGCCTCGACGCTCGCACCCGTGTGCACCTGCACACCCCGGGACTCGCACCAGCGACGGATCAGCTCGCCGGCCTCCGGCCCCATCATGCGCGGCACCAAGCGCTCGCCCCGTTCGATCACCGTCAGGCTGCAACCGCGGATCGCCATCGCCTCGAGGACGATGCTGCCGATGAAACCGGCGCCGATCAGCGCGACACGGCTGCCGGCTACCGCGCGCCGGTGAATCTCGCGCGCGTCCTCCAGGGTCCAGCACGACAGAACGCCGGGCAGGTCCAGCCCGGAGATGGGCGGTCGTACCGGCGAGGATCCGGTGGCGATCAGAAGCCGGTCGTAGCCCAGTTCGCTGCCGTCACCCAACCGCAACAGGCGCCGGGTCGTGTCGACCCCTTCGACGCGACCGTGGACGATTTCGATCCCGCGCTTGGCGAAGTGGTCGGGCTCGACGCGCAGGTGCGTACCCTGCTCGCCGATGCGCGCCATCAGGAAGTATGGGATGGCCATGCGCGAGTACGGCGGCTCCGGTTCATCCCCGATCACCCGCACCCGTGCCGTGGGGTCGATTTCGCGCAGGGTCTCGGCGGCGGTGATACCCGCCGGACCCGCTCCGACGATGACGTGCTCCATGGGCATCAGAGTGCCAGGCGGCTGCGGGTTTCGTCCTTGATCAACCCCTCGGGCGTCCAGCCGCGCAGTGCGTAATACTCGGGCAACATCTTGTCGAGGTCATTCACCCGGCCCTTGGCCGGGCCGACGTTGGCCGCGTCCTTCAGCAGGCGCTTCGGCAGCGTATCCTGGTCCGGCGTCATGCCGGCGCGCAGGTTGAAGTCACGCTCCAGATTCCAGATGCGCTCGCCGACCTCCAGCAGCTTGTCGACCGACCAGTTGCCCTCGCAGGCCCCGTCCACCTGCGGTGCGATGTCCTCCAGGCTCCAGGCGAAGGTGGTGAACACGCACAGCCCCGCCGAGTCCACCGCGGCGGTGGCATCCTGGAAGGCCTTGACCAGTTCGGCCTTGCCATCGGTCGCCAGCGGGTCGGTCTTGACCGGGATGCCGAGCACCTCGGAGGCGACCGTGTAGCCGCGCAGGTGACAGGCGCCGCGGTTGGAGGTGGCGTAAGCCAGCCCCATGCCCTGGATGCCGCGCGGATCGTAGGCCGGGAATTCCTGGCCCTTCACGGTCATCGACAACTCGGGGTGGCCGTATTTTTCGCACAACCGCTTGGAACCCAGGCCGATGTCTTTGCCGAAGGCCTCGCCCTTAGCGGTCAGTTCCGCCAGCTGCGCCAGCGCCGCGGCGCTGCCGAAGCTCAGGTCGATGCCGCCGGTGTGGCTCTGGTCGATGGCGCCGATCTGATACAACTCCATGGCCGCGGCCACGGTCGCGCCGAACGAGATCGGGTCCATGCCGTCTTCGTTGCACACGAAATTGACGTAGGTGAGCGCGTCGAGGTCGTCCGTGCCGGTATCCGACCCCAGTGCCCAGGCCGCCTCGTACTCCAGCCCGCCCGAGTTCTTCCAGTACTCTGGCTTGTGCTCGATCGTGAAGTGCCCCTGGTCGATGGTGGAGATGCGGCCGCAGGCGATGGTGCACCCGAAACACCCGGCGTTGGTGGTCAGGTTCGGCTTGCCATCGGTCTTGCGCGGCTCGTGCATCGCCTCGCCCGAGATGTTCTCCGCCCCTTCGAACTGGACCTCGCGCATGTTGCGCGTCGGCATGGCACCCATGCCGTTGATGACGTTCATCAGCACCTGCGTACCATAGGTCGGCAGACCCTGGCCGGTAACCGCGTTGTCCGCCAACACCTTCTTGCCGGCGTTGACAGCCGCCATGAAGGCCTTGGGGTCGGCGATGTTGCCGACGCCCAGCGTGCCGCGAATCGCCACCGCCTTGAGCCGCTTGGAAGCCATCACCGTGCCGACGCCGGAGCGACCGGCGGCGCGGTGCAGGTCGTTGATCACCGCCGCGTACAGACAACCCGCTTCGGCCGAACGCCCGACGCAGGCGACACGCAGCTGCGGGTCCTGGTGGATGCGGTGCAGTTCCTCGTCCGTCGCCCAGGCCGACTTGCCCCACAGTTCGGCAGCCGATCGCAGTTCTGCTCGGTCGTTCTCGATGTACAGGTACACCGGTTCGGGCGCCTGGCCCTCGAAGATGACCATGTCCCAGCCGGCATTCTTCATTTCCGCGCCGATAAAGCCGCCCGAGTTGGAGCAGGCGATCACGCCGGTCAGAGGACTCTTGGTGACGACGGAATAGCGCCCGCCGGTCGAGGCCATGGTACCGGTCAGCGGGCCGGTCGCCATGATCAGCTTGTTGTCGGGCCCGAGCGCATCGCAGGCCGGGTCTATTTCCTCGACGAGATACTTGCTCGCCAATCCGCGCTGGCCGAGGTACTGATCCGCCCAGGCCATGTTGACGGCCTCGGGCGTGCAGGTGCCGTTGGTGAGATCGACCCGCAGAAGTTTTCTTGTCCAAGCCATGTCAGTTCCTCCTCAGCCCGCCGCGCCGGCCAGGCTTTGCGCCGCATAGGCGCGCATCCGGTCCAGCCCCGTCCAGTCGCTGTCGACGTATACGATGGCGTCGGTCGGACACGCAGCCGCACACGCCGGGTCGCCACCGCACAGGTCGCACTTGACGACCTTGCCGGTGGCCGAGTTGTAGTTCACCGTTCCGAAGGGGCAGGCGATGGTGCACACCTTGCAGCCGACGCAGCGGCTGTCGACGATGACCTTTGCGCCGGTGCCGGCATCGAGCCGAATCGCCTCGACCGGACAGGCCTTCATGCACCACGCCTCGGCGCACTGAGTACAGGTATAGGGCGCAAATCTTCCTTCGTCGTGGAAGGTAAACACCTTTATTCGGGATTTTGCAGGATTGAATAGGCCTTCGTTCTCGTAAGAACAGGCCATCTCGCATTGGAGACAGCCGGTACACTTCAGCGGGTCGATATGCAGGGATCGCTGCATGCGTGCTCTCCTTCGGTCGGATCCGGCCGGCTACGGCGGGGGCATGGTGGTTGTTCGTCAGCCTTCTAGTTTTAGCAGCCCGCCGTGGCGGGACAAGCTTACCGGCGAATTTCTCCAAGCGGCGGGACTTGCCCGACGTCAACTCGCACGGGGTGGGCTGCCGCTATCCTCCGCGCAGAGTTTGCCCAAAGTCAATGCCCGTGCTCCACCAAAATGCCCTAGTCGCCTCGCTCCGCGGGAGCCTCAAGGACCTGCTTCCGATCATCCTGGTCATTGGCTTTTTCCAGCTCGTGGTGCTGCAGCAGCCGATCCCGAACTTCCTCGAACTGGTCGTCGGCACCTTGTTCGTTGTGATCGGCCTCGCCTTGTTCATCCGCGGCCTCGACCTCGGGCTGTTTCCGATCGGCGAGAGCATGGCCTACGCCTTCGCGCGCAAGGGCAGCCTGTTCTGGCTGCTGGTCTTCGCCTTCTCCCTGGGCTTCGGTACCACCGTGGCCGAGCCCGCGCTCATCGCGGTGGCGGACGAGGCTGCCGTGGTGGCCGCCAACGGCAAGGTCATCGAGGACACGCCTGCGGCACGCGAAGACTACGCCTTCGGGCTGCGCCTCACCGTTGCCCTGTCGGTCGGCTTCGCCATCGTGCTCGGCGTGCTGCGCATCATCAGGGGTTGGCCCATTCAGTACCTGATCGTCGGCGGTTACGTGGGCGTCATCGCGATGACCGGCTTCGCTCCCGAGGAGATCATCGGCATTGCCTACGATTCCGGCGGCGTGACGACATCCACCATAACGGTGCCGCTGGTCACCGCGCTCGGTATCGGTCTCGCCTCCTCGATCAAGGGCCGCAACCCGATGGTCGACGGCTTCGGCCTGATCGCGCTGGCTTCGTTGACCCCGATGATCTTCGTCATGGCCTATGGGATGGCCATCTGATGACGCTGCTGCGGGAACTGCTGCACACCTTCCTCGGCACCATCGTCGACGTGCTGCCGATCGCGTTGATCCTGTTTGGATTCCAGCTGTTGGTGCTGCGCCGCCCGGTACCGCACCTGCGCAAGGTTCTGCAGGGTTTCGCCTATGTCCTGGTCGGTCTGGCCTTCTTCCTGGAGGGCTTGGAGATGGCGCTTTTCCCGCTCGGCAAGTTGATGGCCCAGCAGTTGACAGACCCGGCCTTTCTGCGCACGTTCGACGCGCCGGAAACCACCGCGACGGCACTCGACTGGTGGGACTATCGCTGGGTCTACTTGTTCGCGCTGGCGATCGGCTTTTCCACCACCATCGCCGAGCCTTCGCTGTTGGCGGTGGCGATCAAAGCCAATCAGGTCTCGGGCGGCTCCATTGGGGTGTGGGGCCTGCGGGTCGCGGTGGCGCTCGGCGTGGCGCTCGGTATCGCGCTCGGCACCTACCGCATCGTCAGCGGCACCCCGCTGCACTGGTACATCATTGCCGGCTATGCGGTCGTGGTCCTGCAAACCACCGTGGCACCCAAGCTGATCGTAGCGCTCGCCTACGACTCCGGGGGCGTCACCACCTCGACGGTCACCGTTCCCCTGGTGGCGGCCCTGGGACTGGGGCTCGCCGGCACGGTCCCCGGCCGCAGCCCGCTGCTCGATGGTTTTGGGTTGATCGCCTTCGCCAGCCTGTTTCCCATGATGTCCGTCATGGCCTACGCCCAGATTTCTGAATGGTGGAGCCGGCGCAACGGCCCCTGAGTAACGGAGAAACCTATGCACTTCAAACTGATCTGCGCCTTCGTTGAAGACGACAAGACCGAGGCCGTCATGGATGCGGCGCGC
>JARRQB010000077.1:6420-7186 GCA_037382265.1 Gammaproteobacteria bacterium
CTGAAGGCGACCAAGACCTTTCTCGGCCTGACCCTGGAAACCCAGCGCGACGTGGTGATGTTTCTGGTGGAAAAGCACCTCGCCCGCGAGATTCTGGAGACGATCGCGGACGTCGGCGAATTCGAATCCAAGCCCGGCACCGGCATCGCCTTCCAGATCGATGTCGAAGATGCCGTCGGCGTCACCGAGCAGGTCGCCCGCCTGCACGACGTTGTGGAGGAAGACCTATGACTACCGACACCCCTGCCCCGAACCGCGCCGTGATCCGGGTAAGCGATGTCATGAAACCGGGAGTCGACATCGTCGACGGCCTGTCGACCGTCGCCGATGCCCTTAAGAACGCCACACACCTGGAAACCAAGTGCCTGATCGTCGACAAACGCCACGCCGACGACGAATACGGCATCGTGCTGTTTTCCGACATCGCCAAGGAGATCCTTGCCAAGGACAAGGCGCCACAGCGCGTGAACATCTACGAGATCATGAGCAAGCCGGTGATCTCCGTCGACCCCGACATGGACATCCGCTACTGCGCACGATTGTTCGAAAACTTCGGCTTCGCCCGGGCGCCAGTCATACGCGGCGAGAAGGTGTTGGGTGTCATCGGCTACACGGACATCGTGCTGCGGGGCTTGCGAGACCGGTTGTAGCAGCCTGGCCCCCGTCCGTGTGGCCGTGGCGAGCGACGGCGTGAGGCGTACACCCGCTTTGGCTTCGTCTGCTCCGTGGTTCGTCGGCTACGCACACCCGACCCTGCAACCCGCGA
>JARRQB010000078.1:0-6356 GCA_037382265.1 Gammaproteobacteria bacterium
ATTTCAGGCACCAGCAGCAGGACGCTGCGCCCGCGCGACACTACCGCCCGGGCCAGACGCAGGTAGACCTCGGTCTTGCCGCTGCCGGTGACGCCTTCGAGCAGGTAGGTCGCAAAGCGGTCCAGACTCCCGCTCACCCGCTCCACCGCGCGCGCCTGCTCCGCGGTCAGCGGCGGGCCGGCCTCCTCCGGCAACCGATCCGCCGGCGCGGCACCGTCCAGGCGACAGTGCTCGAGCCAGCCGCGCTCCGCCAGTGCCTTCGCCTGGGGTCCGCAGGCACCGATCAGCGCGCCGAGCGTGCGGGCGCTGGCGCGCCCGCCGCACGCGCGCAGCGTCTCGAGCAGCAGCCGTTGCTTCGGCGCCCGCACCAGAGACTGCGGTTCGGCAGCGACGCCCGCGCCGGTCAACGCCCAACCCGCCTCCCCCAGCGGCGTCGGGCGCTCGCCGCGGCGCAGGCGCACCGGCAGTGCTGCACCCAGCACTTCGCCGACGGGGTGGTGGTAGTAGGCCGCAGCCCAGGTCAGGAATGCCAGGTGCTCGGAGTCCAACAAGGGCTCGTCGTCGAGTACCGCGGCAACGGTCTTGAGACGGCTCGGCGCCACGTCGCTGCGCAGCGCCTCGCCCAACACCACGCCGCCGCGCTGGGCGCGCCCGAAGGGCACGCGCACGCGCACTCCGGGACGCGGCGCCGGTCCTGCCGGTGCCAGGTAGTCGAAGGTCGACGGCAGCGGGGCGTCAACCGCCACCCGGATCAGCGTCGGCTCATCCCGGGACGGGTCGCGACAAGTCTCGGGCCCTTGGCGCAGCAAGGCTTACAACCTGTGGAAAACTTTGTGGATGAGTGACGGCAAAACCGTGCGGAACCACGTCACGCAAAAGCAGCGCGCGAATGCACCAAACTTGGGCAGGAATTAATGTATAAATTTATCATCTAGTTAAAGAACATCATCGACTTCTAATGCACTTTTCCTTTGTCCCAGGTCAATTCGGCCCCGTTCCCGCGACTGTTGTGTACAAGTACACGCGGCCGGCCCTGTCAAGCCCCCGCAGCCCGCGGCACACGGCGCTCGCGGAACGCCAGCCGCGTCCTGCTTGAAAGCGGCACGGGCTTGTGCAATAACCCGGCCAACCCCACAGCAGGAACCCGACATGGTGGGCCTCGACCAACAGATTCTGCGCACCGACGCCGCGGGCATGCCGCTGGAATGGATCGACTATCGGGACGCGGTCAAACTGCACTTCCTCGGCATGATCGCCTACACCTGCGGCCGGACGCTGTTCAGTATACGCGGCGGTTTCAACGCCCGCTCCCGGCGCCGCAGCGTCGTCGAACTGAACTCGATCGTGGCGACTCACGGCAACCACCGCGCCAGCGCTCGACTGTGCGAGAGCTACGCGCCACCGCTGAGCAACCGCACCCTGTTCCAGCGCGATGCCCATCTTTGCCTGTACTGCGGCGGCAGTTTCCACCACCGCGAACTGTCGCGCGACCACGTCACGCCGGTGAGCCAGGAAGGCGTGGACGACTGGAACAACGTGGTCACCGCCTGCGTGCGCTGCAACAGCCACAAGGCGGGGCGCACGCCCGAACAAGCCGGCATGGAACTGCTGGCGATCCCGTTCACGCCCACCCATGCCGAGTACGTCTACCTGCAGGGCCGCAATGTGCTGGTCGACCAGATGGAATTCCTGCGCGCCCACTTCCCGCGGACCAGCCCGCTGCATCACCGACGCCACGGTGGTTGAGCGAGCGACTGACCGCGCGCCGCGCCGGCGGCAGCGAATCGCGCCATGGCCGGGATCCTCGGGGCCGCCGGCGGCCACGATCGAAGGGCCACGGGGATGATGCGCCGGTGACCGACTGGCAGCGTGTCGCAGAACAGATCGCCGCGGCCTCGGGCGAACCCTTCCAGCCGCGCCCGCCGCGCCGTCTGGGTGGAGGCTGCATCAACCAGACCGTGCGTCTCGAGGACGACGGACGCAGCTGGTTCGTCAAGCTGAACCGGGCAGAACTGCGCGACATGTTCGACGCCGAGCGGGCCGGGCTGGAGGCCATGGACGCCACGGCCACGCTGCGCGTGCCGCGGCCCCTGTGCACGGGCACGGCGGGCGGGAGCAGCTTTATCGCCATGGAGTACGTCCCGTTCGGGGCGCCCGGCCCCGGTGGCCAGCGCACGGCCGGGCTGCTGTTAGCGGCGATGCACCGCGCGAGCGCGGCGCGCTTCGGTTGGGAGCGCGACAACACCATCGGCTCGACCCCTCAGCACAACGCCTGGAGCGACGACTGGATCGGCTTTTGGCGCGAGCATCGGCTCGGTTTCCAATTGGAACTGGCGGCCGCGAAGGGGTACGGCGGGCGGCTGCAGCGCCTCGGCGCCCGGTTGCTGGATGCCTTCCCGGCCCTGATCGACCACGCCCCGGTTCCGGCCCTGTTGCACGGCGACCTGTGGGGCGGCAACCTCGGCTTCGACGCCGCCGGCGGGCCCGTGATCTTCGATCCGGCCACCTATTACGGCGACCGCGAGGCGGAACTCGCCATGACCGAGTTGTTCGGGGGGTTCACGGCGGATTTCTACGCTGCCTATCGGGAGGCCTGGCCGCTCGACCCCGGCTACGGGGTGCGCAAGACGCTGTACAACCTCTACCACATCCTCAACCACCTCAACCTGTTCGGCGGCGGCTACGCCAGCCAGGCCGAGGCCATGATGACGCGCCTGCTCGCCGAGTTGTAGATGGCTGCCCAGGCGGAACCGCCGCAGCGGGAAACCACCATCGCCAGGCGGGCGGCGAATTGCCTGATCCGGCGGCCGCTGGCGTTTCTGTGGCAGGTGGCGCGGGGGTTTCAGCGCAATCAAGGGGTATTGTTGTCCGGCGCCGTCGCCTACTACGCACTGCTGTCGCTGATTCCGGTGCTGGCGCTGCTGTTGGTCGGCCTGTCCCGGTTCATGGACGAACAGTCGCTGCTGCACACCGTGCGCACTCACCTCGAGTTCATCCTGCCGGTGCGGGCGGAGGCCTTGACCGCGCAGATCGCCAGCTTCCTGGAGCACCGCGAGTTCGTCGGCTGGGTGGGTACCGGCGTGCTCGTCTTCTTCTCCACCCTGGCCTTCACGGTGCTCGAAAACGCCATGTCGGTGATCTTCTTCCACCGCGTCGCCATTCAGCGGCGCCACTTTCTGGTCTCGGCGTTGATCCCCTTCGTCTTCATCGGCCTGTTGGGGGCCGGGCTGGTGGTCGTCACCCTGGTGAGCGGCGCCCTGCAGGGTATGGATTGGGAGCAGATCAGCCTGTTCGGTCGCACCTGGCAGCTGGCCGGCGCCTCCGGCGTCGTCCTCTACCTGCTCGGCGTGCTCGGGCTGGTGCTGCTGATGACCTCGCTCTACCTGGTGATGCCGGTCGGGCGTATCGCGTTCCGTCACGCCCTGCTCGGCGGTCTTACCGCAGCGGTGCTGTGGGAGATCACGCGTCACGTGCTGGTCTGGTATTTCACCAGCCTGTCGCTGGTCAACCTGGTTTACGGCACCCTGGCGACCGCCATCGTGGTGCTGTTGAGTTTCGAATTCGCGGCCTTGATCCTGCTGCTCGGCGCCCAGGTCATCGCCGAATTCGAGCGCTGCGTCTCCGCCGACGGCACCGGCTTTCACACCGAGCAGCCGCGCTTTCCGGGTAACAGTGAGTGATCGCCTACGTCGTTATCCGTCGCAGCGTGACGAAGGCGTACGGGTACGGGTTGCGGTCGTCCGCGGGGTGGGACTCGCGTGCGGTCTCGCGCCACGCCGAGCGGTCGAAGGCCGGAAACAGGGTGTCGCCGTCGATCTCGGCATCGATCTCGGTCAGCAGTAACCGGTCCGCCAGCGGCAGCGCTTGGGCATACAGTTGCGCGCCGCCGATGACGGCGGCCGGATCGTTGCCCGCCAGGGCTAGGGCGTCTTCGAGGGACCCCGCCACCTCGGCCCCCTCGGCACGGTAGCCGGGCGTGCGCGTCACCACGATGTGGCGCCGGCGGGGCAGCAGGCCGGGCAGCGACTCCCACGTGCGGCGTCCCATGATCACGGGCCGGTCCAGCGTGACGCGCTTGAAGTGCCGGAGGTCGGCGGGCAGGTGCCAGGGCAGGCGGTTGGCGCGGCCGATGACACCGTTGCGGGCGACGGCGGCGACCACGGTCAGGCTGGGCGGGTCGGTCATAGCGCCAGTCTACACCGCCCGGGCCGCGGGTTACGCCGAACGGCGGTCAGGCCACCTCTTCGAGGCAGAGCTCCTCGTCGGCCTCGATCATCATCTCCACGATGACCTCGACCTCCGCCGGGCTCTCCTCGGCCAGTTCGCGCAGCCGGGCACAGTCGATAAGCAGGTTGTCAGTGCTCATGGCGAGCTCCTTCACGTATTTTATTAAATACTAATGTTCTGACAATCTGGGCGCTGCCGTCAATACGGCGACGCGTCTATCAGGCCATGCCATGATCCGGCTCACAGAACACCCCCGCCCCGGGCAGATCGACGTCCACGAGTCCGCCGACGTAACGAGGATCCGGAGCCCGTCCGCGGCGCGGTACCGACCTCAGCGGTATTCCAACAATTCGATGCGATAGCCGTCGGGGTCGTCGACGAAGGCCATGGTCGTACGGCCGTCGGGGGTCTTACCCGGTCCCCAGGAGAACGCCGCGCCCGCCGCCTCGAGACGTGCCTGGACCTCGGCCATGGCATCGACCTGGAAGGCGACGTGCCCGTAGCCCGAGCCGAGATCGTACTCGGTCACGCCCCAGTTATAGGTGAGTTCGAGCAGCGGGCCGTCGTCGACGTCGCCGGGCGCCCGCAGAAAGACCAGGCTGAACTCGCCGTCGGGGTACTCCGCGCGCCGGACCTCGGTAAAACCCAGCACGCGCGTGTAGAAATCGACCGAGCGATCGAGATCGCCCACCCGGATCATGGTGTGCAGGTAACGCATTTCCGCTCCTCGACTCGCTGGTGTGTCGCCACGGTCATTCGACCAGCCCGTTGCGCCGCAGGGCGCGGTAGATCTTGCGGCTCGTCTGCTCGAGGCGCGCCAGGTCGCCGAAGTCGGGGACGTCACCGGCGTCGAGGCGTCTGGCCCAGGCGTCGAGCTCGCCTTCGAGGTAGTCGAGCAGCTTCGGTGCACAGCCGCCCCGGCACTCGCCGGCGCACGACCGGGCCTCTGGCCGTTGGAACGGCATCGCCGCACGCACCTCGGCGAGCAGCGTCCGCATGGCGCTTCGGGTGTCGGGTTTCACCTCGGCCGACTCAACCCGCCGGTTCGAGAAAGAAGTGTTCCATGCGGGCGATCAGACGGCCGGGATCGGGCTGCATGGCGAGCCGCTCGTCCGACTCGTGGTAGGCGCGATCGAGCTTCTGCCAGGACGCGGGGCCGTGATACTCGAGCACCCAGAAGAACTGGTTGGTCGACTCGCAGGTCCAGGCGGCCGGCACCCGGAAGCCGAGGCGCTCGCGCAGCGGCTTGATGGTGCGGGCCCACTCCTCGGCGAAGGCGTGCAGTTGGCCCTTGTTGATCGTGTAGATGCGCAACTGCGTCGCCATCGACGCTCACCTCAGGCGCACGGCCGTGCCGCTCACGCTGACCATCATCATGCCGCCGTTGGCGCCCACCACCTCGTAGTCGATATCCACCCCGACCACCGCGTCGGCGCCCAACGCCTGCGCCTTGTCTTCGACTTCCCGGAAAGCGACCTCGCGGGCCTTCTGCATCTCCTTTTCGTAGGCGCCGGCGCGGCCGCCGACGATGTCCCGCACGGCGCCGAAGATGTCCTTGAAGATGTTGGCTCCCAGGATGGCCTCGCCGACCACGACCCCGAGATAATCGGCGACCGGCCGGCCCTCGACGCTGGGGGTGGTGGTGATCAGCACGGCAACCTCCTCGCTGCGAGCATTTGCAAGACTATGGCGCGCCCGCTCCGGCGCTTCAAGCGCCGCGGCTCACACGGCCACCGGCGCCTTGATGTGCGGGTGACACCGGTAGTCGACGATGTCGAAATCCTCGTACCGGAACGCCAGCACGTCCTTGACCGCCGGGTTGATGCGCATGCGCGGCAAGGGGTAGGGCTCGCGGCCGAGCTGCAGGTCACACTGCTCGATGTGGTTCAGGTACAGGTGGGCATCGCCGAGGGTGTGCACGAAGTCGCCGTACTCCAGCTCGCACACCTGCGCCATCATCATGGTGAGCAGGGCATAGCTGGCGATGTTGAACGGCACCCCCAGGAAGATGTCGGCACTGCGCTGGTAGAGCTGACACGACAGCCGGCCGTCGCAGACGTAGAACTGGAAAAACGCGTGACAGGGCGCCAAGGCCATCCTGCCCCGCTCGACGTTGCGCTGCGGCACGA
>JARRQB010000079.1:0-6298 GCA_037382265.1 Gammaproteobacteria bacterium
TGAATCAGTTGGTAGAACGCGTGCTGCCCGTCCGTGCCGGCCTGCCCCCAGACCACTGGCCCGGTCGCATAGCCGACGGCCTCGCCGCTGCGGCACACCCGCTTGCCGTTGCTTTCCATGTCCGCCTGCTGCAGGTAACTGGGCAGGTAGCGCAGGTATTGGTCGTAGGGAAGCACAGCGTGCGCGGCGGCCGCGCCGAAATTCGTGTACCACACCCCGAGCAGGCCGAGGATGATCGGCATGTTCTCGCGCGGGTCGGCGGAACGAAAATGCTCGTCCATGACGTGCGCGCCGCCCAGCAGTTCCTCGAAGCCGGCCATGCCGATAGCCAGCGCGATCGGCAACCCTATCGCCGACCACAGCGAATACCGGCCACCGACCCAATCCCAGAACTCGAACATGTTCTCCGCTAGGATGCCGAATCGCCGGACTTCCTCGGCATTGGTCGATACGGCAACGAAGTGGCGCGCTACCGCGCCATCGCTGCCAAGCCGGTCGACGCACCACCGACGCGCGGTTTGGGCGTTGGTCAGCGTCTCCTGAGTGGTGAAAGTCTTCGATGCCACGACGAACAACGTCGTCTCCGGATCGAGACCGCGCAGCGTTTCGACGATGTGAGTGCCATCGACGTTGGAGACGAAGTGCACCCGCAGCCCTTCAGACTGGTAGGGCCGGAGTGCCGCGCAGACCATTTTCGGACCCAGATTCGAGCCGCCGATGCCGATGTTGACGACGTCCGTGATGGTTCGGCCGGTGTACCCGAGCCACTTGCCGGCGCGAACGCGCTCGGCAAACTCCCCCATCTGCTCGAGCACGGCACGCACCGCCGGCATCACGTCCTGGCCGTCGACGCGGTAGATGCGCTTGCCGAGGTTGCGCAGCGCGACGTGTAGCACCGCCCGGTCCTCGGTGGTATTGATGCGCTCGCCCGCGAACATGCGGTCGGTCCAACCGGACAGGTCGGCCGCGTCGGCCAGGGCCAGCAGCTTTTTCAGCGTGTCGTCGGTGATCCGGTTCTTCGAGTAGTCGCAGAGAATGCCGCTACGCTCGATGAGGTAGCGGTCGCAGCGGCCCGGGTCGTCTCGGAACAACTCCCGCATCGAGCGCTCGCCGACGTCCTTCCAGTGCGCCTGCAGTTCCCGCCAGGCCTCGGTTTCGTTGATCATGATCGCTGGGTCGTCCGCGGTTGGCTTCCGGGTGTTCGATGAGGCCCTGGTCGAGCCGCCCTGCTTGGGCAGCTCCGCCGTCGTCGCCCCGCAGCCGGACGTCGCGGGCGTTTTGGCGAGCCGCGTGAATCGGCTAGAGTATACCAACGCCGCGCATGGGCGCCCCCACCGAACTCGTCAACGGGATAACAGCCGAGTTGAAGATTCTGTTTGCAGCAAGCGAGGCCCTGCCACTGATCAAGACCGGCGGGTTGGCCGACGTGGCTGGCAGCCTGCCCGAGGCCCTGGTCGAACGGGGCCTGGACGTGCGGGTCGTGCTGCCCGCCTACCGCGGCCTGAAAGAGCGCTTCGACCGGCTCGACGAGCTTGCCCTGCTGCACATTCCGCGGCTGGTAGAGCCGGTACGGGTCCTCAGCGGACGCCTCGACGACACCCAACCGCCCTACGTCCTCGTCGATGCGCCCACCCTGTTCGAGCGGGACGGTGGTCCCTATGCGGACGCCGCCGGACTCGACCACCCGGACAATGCGCAGCGTTTCGCCGCCTTTGCCCGGGTCATCGTGGCACTGGCGCTCGGCCACGGCGGCGACGGCTGGCGCCCCGACCTGGTGCACACCAACGACTGGCAGACCGCCCTGGTACCAGCGCTGCTGGCGCGCGAGCGACAGCGCCCGGGCAACGTCTTCACCATCCACAATCTGGCTTACCAGGGGGTGTTTGGCCAGGCCACGTTCCTCGACCTCGACCTGCCCGCGGATTTGTGGTCGATGCACGGGCTCGAGTTTCACGGCAATCTCAGCTTCATCAAGGGCGGCATTGCCTACGCGGATGCCGTGACCGCGGTGAGCCCGACCTACGCCAAGCAGATCTGCACACCCGAACTGGGCTACGGCCTGCAAGATCTGCTGTCCTACCGAGGCGAACGGCTGTTCGGCGTGCTCAACGGCATCGACACCACGCTGTGGGACCCCGCCAGCGACCCCGCGATCCCGCACAAGTACGACGCCGACAACCTGGCGGCCAAGAGCGGCAACAAGCGGGCTCTGCAAGAGACTTTCGGCCTGCCGGTAAGAGACGACGTGCTGCTGTTCGGTCACGTGGGCCGCCTGGTCGAGCAGAAGGGCGTCGACCTGATCATCGAACTGCTCCCCTGGATGTTGGAAGAGCAGGATCTGCAACTTGTGGTGCTGGGCTCCGGCCACGCGCACCTGCAGGCTGCGCTCGAGACCGCCGCCGCGAGTCACCCCGGGCGACTCGGGATCGTCATCGGCTACGACGAGTCGCTGTCGCACCTGATCGAGGCCGGCGCGGACTGTTTCCTGATGCCGTCGCGTTTCGAGCCCTGCGGGCTGAACCAGATGTACAGCCAACGTTACGGCACCCTGCCGCTGGTGCACCGTACCGGCGGCCTGGCCGACACCGTGATCGACGCGACCGGCGACAACCTGCTCGCTGGTACGGCGACCGGCTTCGTGTTCGATCAGCCGAACGTCGCAGGCCTGCGCTCGGCGCTGCAGCGGGTCATCGACTTCAACCGGCGTCCGCGGGCCTGGTGGGAGAAAGTCCAGCAGACCGGCATGGCCCAGGACTTCAGCTGGACAGCCAGCGCCCGGCGCTACATCGACATCTACCGCTACGCCTTGGAACACCCGGTGTCGATACCATGAGCGACCTGTTCATCGCCGAGTGCGTCAAGCGCGACAAGGAACTGCGCAGCCGCGTCAAGCTGCTCGGCAAGCTGCTCGGCCAGGTTCTGCAGTCGCAGGCCGGCGACGAGGTCTACCGCGTCGTCGAACGCCTGCGCAAGGGGTTCATCCAACTGCGTGGCGAACCCGATCCGCGCCGCCTCGAGCGTCTGCGCCGGTTGATCGACGGCCTCGGGCCGGAAATGCTCCGACCGGTGATCCGCGCTTTCCGGATCTACTTCCAGTTGGCGAACATCGCCGAGGAGTCCTACCAGCACCGCGTGCGCCGACGCATTGCCGGGCACGCCGGCCCCGGCGGCAGGCTGTGGCGCGGCTCCTTCGACGCCTGCCTGCGTGAGCTGCGCGCTGCCGGCACCACGCCGGACGAACTGCAGGATTTGCTCGACGAGATCCGCTACATGCCAGTGTTCACGGCGCACCCGACGGAGCCCAAGCGCCGCACCGTCATGATGCAACTGCGCCGGATCTTCCGGGCCAACGAGGCGCTCGACCGGCCGGCCGAGACGCTCGATCACAAGGCCCGGGCAAGCCGCGAGCTGCACACCCGAATCCAGACGCTGTGGAAGACGGAAGAGGTGCGCCCGGCCCGACCGGAGGTGCGGAACGAGATCCGCATGGGGCTCTATTACTTCGACGAGAGCCTGTTCGACGCGATTCCCGAGCTGTACCGCCGGCTGCAGGGAGCCGTCGACCGGACCTACGCCGACGATCCCGACTTTCAGGGCATGACCCTTCCGGTGCTGGTGCGCTTCGGTTCGTGGATCGGCGGGGACCGCGACGGCAACCCGAACGTCACTTCGATCGTCACCCGCGAGGCCTTTCTGTCGCAGTACCGCACCACGCTGCAGCTCTACAGCCGCCGGGTGGGCGAGTTGATCGGCATGCTGACGCACTCCATCCAGTTCTGCTCGCCCTCGCCCTCGCTGCTCAGCAGCCTGGCCGACGACGAGGCGTTCTGCGAACAGAACCACTGTGACCGGCCGCGCCGCTTTCCCGAGGAGCCCTACCGCCGCAAGCTGTTCATTATGCAGCGACGCCTCGAGCGCAATCTCCTCCGCGTCGAGAGCCTGCTCGAGGGCGAGACCGACGCTCTGCCGGAACCCGGGTACCGCAGCGAGAGTGCGTTCGTCCAGGACCTGCAGTTGATCCGCGACTCCATGATCGGTCACGGCGATGCCGAGGCGGCGAACGGCCAGCTGCTCGACCTGATCCGCCTCGCCCAGACCTTCGGCTTTTTCCTCGCCCGCCTCGACATCCGTCAGGAGTCGACGGTCCACACCGCGGCGGTGGCCGACGTGCTGCGCGCCGCCGGCGTGGCGACGGGCGACTACGCCGCGCTCGACGAAGATGCCCGCCTCGAACTGGCCTCGCGCCTGATCGTCGAGGGCGTGCCAGCGTTCGACCGCAGGGACCTCGAACCCATGACGCGCGAGGTCCTGTCGGTGTTCGAGCTGGTGAGCGAAATGCGCGCCGAAATCTCGCCGATGGCCGTCGGCCGTTACGTGATCTCGATGGCCCACTCGGCAACCGACGTGATGCACGTCGTCCTGTTGGCCTCGCTCGCGGGCCTGGCCGGCCGTGACGGCCAACAGTGGTTCTGCGACCTCGGTGTATCGCCGCTGTTCGAGACGATCCGCGACCTCGAGCAGATCGAACCGGTGATGAGCCGACTGCTCGACCTGCCGGCCTACCGCGAGCTGTTGAAGGCGCACGGCAATCTCCAGGAGGTCATGCTCGGTTATTCCGACTCGGCCAAGGACGGCGGCATCCTGGCCTCCGCCTGGAATCTCTACCAGGCGCAGCGGCGTATCATCGACATCGCCACGGCGCGCGACGTGCGCGTGCGCCTGTTCCACGGCCGCGGGGGCACCATCGGTCGCGGCGGCGGTCCCACCCACGAGGCCATCCTGGCCCAGCCCCAAGGCACGGTCCAGGGGCAAATCAAGTTCACCGAACAGGGCGAGGTGCTGTCCTACAAGTACAACAACCGCGAGACCGCCGTGTTCGAACTGACGCAGGGCGTGACCGGCCTGATCCAGGCCAGCCGTTCGTTGATCCGCACCCCGGCGCCGGACGACCCCGACTACCTGGACACCATTGCGGAGGTCGCGCGCGTCGGCGAGCGCCACTACCGGGGGCTCACCGAACAGACCACGGGGTTTCTGGACTACTTCTACGAGGCCACGCCGGTGAGCGAGATCGCCCTGCTCAATATCGGCTCGCGGCCATCGCACCGCGCCAAGGGAGACCGTTCCAAGGCGTCGGTGCGGGCCATCGCCTGGGTGTTCGGCTGGGCGCAGGCGCGCCAGACGCTACCCGCGTGGTACGGCATCGGCACCGCCCTGGCCGAGTGGCGAGGCGACCAACCCGAGCGGCTGGAGAAACTGCGCCGCATGTACCGCGACTGGCCCTTCTTCCGCGCACTCCTGAGCAATACGCAGATGGCGTTGTTCAAATCGGACATGACGATCGCCGCCGAGTACGCCGCCCTGTGCAGCGACCCGGATTTGCGCGACCGTGTCTTCTCGCTCATTCGACGGGAATACGAACTGGCGAAGACCCAGATCCTCGACGTTGCCGAGGCCGCGGAACTGCTCGACGACAACCCGCTGCTCAAGCTGTCACTCGGGCGCCGCAACCCCTACCTCGACCCGCTGAACTACATTCAGCTGGCATTGCTGCGCCGCTACCGTGACGCAACCACGGACGAGGACGCGCGTGAGGCTCAGCTCGACCCGCTGCTGCGCTCGATCAACGCCATCGCCGCGGGGATGCGCAACACGGGGTGAAGACCGGGCCCGTGGCCGATCGCCAGCGTCGTTGCGCGACCGCCCAAGGCTCGGGCTCGCGCCTTTCGGGCACTGAGCGCCGACGCGCGCGGGGGTTCAGACTGACAGCGTGACCTCGAGGTTGTCGATCAGGCGCGTCCTGCCGAGATAGGCGGCGCCGAGCACCACGAATTCCCGATCCTCCGCGGTCGGCCGCCCGAGGTCCGCGGCGCGGCGAATACCGAAGTAGTCGGTACGCCAGCCGGCGGCGTCGAGCTGAGCCGCGGCCGCGGCTTCGAGGGCACGGAAGTCCCGCCGACCGGCCCGCAACTGCCCGGCCATGTGCTGCAACATCCGGTGCAGCGCGGCCGCGCCTGCCCGCTGCTCGACCGTCAGGTAGCCGTTGCGCGAACTCATCGCCAGCCCGTCCGGCTCACGCACCGTGTCGACGCCGCGCACCTCGACCGGGACGTCGAGGTCCTCGACCATGCGCCGGATGACCATCAGTTGCTGGTAGTCCTTCTTGCCGAACAGCGCCACATCGGGCTGCACCATGTTGCACAGCTTGCACACCACGGTGGCGACGCCGACGAAGTGACCGGGGCGGGCCGCGCCGCACAGGTCGTCGGACAGGCCCGGCACCTCGACCCTGGTGCGC
>JARRQB010000080.1:0-6260 GCA_037382265.1 Gammaproteobacteria bacterium
GCGGTCTCGGGCCAGACGATGAGCCGGCTGTCCGCGGCCTGGGCGGTGAGCCGCAGATAGGTTTCCAGGGTCGCGAGGCGGCGTTCCGGGCGCCACTTCAACTTCTGTTCGATGTTGCCCTGCACGATGCCCACCCGAAAGGGCTCGCCCGCCGGGCGGCCCCAGTCCAGCGCGGCCGCACCAGCCGCCGCCAGCCAGAGCCCGAGCGCCAGCAGCGGCGGCCAGCGGCGGCGCCACAGCAGCAGGCAGCCGGCACTGAACACCACCAGCAGGCTGACGCCGTACACCCCGAGCAGCGGCGCCAACCCGCGCGACGGCAGCTCGAGTTGGCTGTAGCCCAGCGCCAGCCAGGGAAAGCCGGTCAGCAGCCAACCCCGCAGCCACTCCGCCAGCACCCAGGCCGCGGGCAGCGTGAGCGCCAGCACGGCGGGGCGATGAGGGCGGGCCAGGCGCACGCCGAGCCAGGCAGCGAACCCGTAGTAGAGGGCCATGACGCCGGAGAACAGCAGCGTGATCGCCACCGCCAGCGGCAGACTCACGCCGCCGAACTGCGCGATGCTCACGCGCAGCCAGAACACCCCGAAGCCCATCAACCCCGCACCGTAGACCCACCCGAGCCGGAACGCCCGCCCCGGCGACGCCTGCGCACACAGGGCAAACAGCACCGCCGGACCAGCGAGGCCGAGCAGTCCGATAGCGAAGGGCGCGAAGGCCGCCACCGTCGCTGCGCCGGCAGCGCAGGCGGCCGCGTAAGGCCACCAGTCGACCCACCGCCGCCGGGCGAGGCCTGTTAGAAACCACGAAGGCGCGAAGGACACGGTGCTTTTCCCGTTTCGGAGCCGGCCCGGATTAGGTCACCGTCGCGGCGGGGTGCGAGCGGCGACGAGCACGGGACTACGGCTGCATCGCTTGGGCCAGCGGGCGGAACTGTAGGCCGTAGAACATGTCGAGGTAGCGCCGAGTCTCGGTACGCTCCAGGTCGGTGACGTACTTCCAGAAGCCGTAGACGCGCGACAGGGTCATGAGACGCTCGGCATAGCGCGCCCAGGTGTAGCGCGCCGCCACCCGCGCCAGGCAGCCCCGCGCCAGGTCGTCCCAGTGCCCGGGCTCGGCGGCGCAGCGAGCGAAGAACGCCGCCATGCGCTCGGCCGCCGCCGCACCGTGGTTCGGGTCGATGTGAAAGCCGGAGACCCCGTTCTCGATGATCTCGGAAGGCCCGCCGAAACAGGTTGCGAAGGTCGGCAGGCCGCTGCTCATCGCCTCGATCACCGTCAGGCCGAAGGCCTCGAACAGCGCCGGCTGGACGAAGGCGCCACGGCGGTCGGCCACCACCCGGTAGAGTTCGCCCGCCATGCCCTTGTCGAGATGCCGACCCAGCCAGCGCACTTGACCGTCGAGGCCGTGCGTGTCCATCAACCAGTGCATGCGGCCGATCTGCTCGCGTTCCTCGGCGTCGTCGGAACGGTCCGGGTCGACGTGTCCCGAGACGATCAGCAGGTTGGCCTGGGCGCGCAACTCGGGACAGGCGGCGTACCACTCGACCAGTCCGGCAATGTTCTTGATGCGGTCGAGACGGGCCATGGTGAACAGCAACGGCCGCGCGGGCGCCTCGAGCACGCCGCGCACGTCGGATCCGGTCTGCCGCCCGTCGATCATCTCGTCGATTGCCCCCTGCAGGTGGCCGAAACGCCGGTCCTGCTCCGCCGCCGGGAAGTAACTGTCGGGTTCGGCGCCGGGGGAGACGATGTTGAATTTCGGATCGAACACGTCGATGCCGTAGACGACGCGGTACAGCCCGGGCATGGTGAAGGCGCCGTGCGCCTCGTACTGGCCAACGCTGTCGGCCGTGCCGGCGATCTCCTGGTAGGTCGAGGTGATGATGAAGTCGGCCGCGTTCATGGCAATCAGGTCCGCGGTGAACTGGCAGGAAAAGTGGTAACGAGCCTCGTTCTGCTGCCAATACAGGTCGGAGTACAGGTATTTGGTCTTCTCCAGGGCATGCGCGATGTTGCACTGGGTGACCCGCAGCCGCCGCGACAGCAGGGTCGCCACCAGGTTGCCGTCGGAATAATTGCCGATCACCAGATCCGGGCGGCCGCGCAGTTCCAGCGACAGTTCACGCTCAACGTCCTCGGCGAAGCGTTCCAGATACGGCCAGATCTCGAAACGCGAAACCCAGTGGGGTAACTCGGCACCCGCGGGCTCGCGAAACGGCACACGGAGGATGCGCGCACCGTGCGTACCGGCGATCGGCTCGATGCGCTGGTCGCAACCGGTGCCCTCGGCCTGCGGAATCAGCCGGGTAACGACCAGGATCTGGGGTTCGATCTGCAGCCCCTGGCGCGCCATGCGGCCGCGCATCTCGCGTTCCAGCGCCCGGACCTGGTCGAGGATGTAGACCACCTGACCGCCGGTGTCGGGTCGCCCGAGCACGCCGGACTGGCCGAACCAGCCGTGCGGCGACAGGATGACCACCGAGAAGATCATGGGCACGCGGGCCAGAAAGGCCTCCAGGCCCTCGTGGTCCGGTGCCTCCAAGAGGTTCGACAGCAGGGTCATGGTCTCGCGGATCTGGCCGACGTCGGCGCCCCAGCCGGGCTCGAACCCCGCCCCGCGCAGCTGGCCGAAGACCTCCCCCCAGGGCGTCCCGGCGGTGTAGCCGCCGAGCAGTTCTTCGGCGTCCCGCAGGGCGCGGCGCAGCGCGTCGACGTCGCCGAGCTGGTCGCTGAGCATCAACTGCTGGTCGCGCCAGCGGTGCAGACGCAGGAACTCCACCAGGCGCCGTGCGCCCTCGCGCATGCCTTCGAACAGCCGGCTGGACAGCCGTCGGTTGAGGAATTCCACGCCCTTGCCGATCGAGCGGGCCTCATGCAACTTCTGAAATTCCCGTTCGAACGGCTCCAGGTCGACCTCGAGCAGCCACTCGGTGTGCGTGTCCGGTTGGACCAGCCGCTCCTTGAAGCGCAGGAACTCGGCCACCGAGATCTCCTCGGGCACCATCTGATCCACGTGCAGGCGCAGGTAGACCCAGCGGCCGACCCGGGTGCGCAGGGCGAAATGGATCCAGGCCTCGTCGAACGCCGCCTCCTGCGCCCAGCGGAACAGGCGGGCCAAGGGCGATTCGGCCAGCTCGGAGCCGTGGGCGGTCGCGAGTTCGGCGAAGGCGTCCTGCAGGTCGCTGCGCAGCAGCAGCCGGCGCTCGAGCGCCTTGAGGTGGTGCCAGACCTGGTGCGCGATGTTGCGGTGCAGAGCGAGGTACGACGTCAGGGTTTCGAGAAACCGGGGTTCGTAGCTCATCAGGTCTCCCAGTAGGCCCGGAACCGCTCGTAAAACTCGGGCTTGTCCACGGTGGCGCCACGCACGCCGACCATGGCGCTGGCAAACGCCTGGGCCCGCTCCAGACAGTCCTCCAGCGGCCAGTCGCGCAGCAATCCCAACAGCAGCACGCTGGCGAAGGCGTCCCCGGCCCCCACGGCGTCCACCAGTTCGAGGTGACCGGGCTTGGGCGCGGCCTCGACCGTGTTGCCCGAACGGGTGCGGATCAGCGCCCCGCGCGCGCCGCGCGTCGCGACCACCACCTGCAGGTGGGTGTCGGCCAGCAGGGCCTCGATCCCGGCGTCGAACCCGTTGGCCTGCGGGTAGAGCAGCCGCAGCTCGTCGCCATTGAGTTTGGCCCAGCGCGCCTGGCGCAGGCCGTCGACAACGCGCTCGCGGTCCCACCAGGGCGGGCGCAGGTTGACGTCGACGAACGACGGGGCCTGCAGGCGCGCACGCAGCTGCTGCAACGCCGCTCGCGAGACCTCGTGGCGCAGAGCCAGGCTACCGTGGTAGAGGATGCTGCCCGCCGGCAGCGGCGGCAGCACGGTGCCGTCGACGAAGTCGTAGGCGCGGTGGGGCACGATCTCGTAGCTCGGCTCGCCGCCCTCGAGCGAGACCTCCACGGTGCCGGTCGGGTGACTCGAGTCGAGCTGCAGCCCGCTGCAATCCATGTCCCAGGCCTGCATCGCGGCGCGGATCTTACGGCCGAGCGGATCATCGCCGACGCGCGAGACCAACAGCGGACGGGCGCCGAACGCCTGCAAGTGCCAGGCGACGTTGAAGGGTGCGCCCCCGAGCACGACGCTGCCGTCGGGGAAGTGGTCGAACAGGACCTCGCCGAACAGGACCGGCCGCCGCGTGTCAGCCTGCATCCTGCCACCCGCTGTCGGCCATTAGGCCTTTCATCAGGCCGGGGTGGAAATGCGCCACGCCCTCGAGGACGCCGGCGCTGTAATTGCCGTTCATGCCCCAAAACCCGCCACCGGCGAGATACAGCCGCGCCGCCGCGTCGCGCTCGGCCGCAGCCCGCAGCGCCTCCTCGCGCACCTCCGGGGCCGCGTTCGCCACCAGCACGGCGGGCAGGTCGCTGACCAGCACGGACAGGTCGTTACCACTGTCGCCGGCGAACAAGACCTCGTCCTCGGCGTAACCCAGCAGGCGGCGCAGGAACACGATGGCCTCCAGTTTGCCCGCACCCGCCGGCAGCACATCCAGCAGTCCCACCCCGTTCGGCTCATCGACGCTCCAGATCAGATTGGCGCGCACCTGCATGGCGTCCAGGCGGCGCTCGACCTCCGCGCACAGCGCCGCGCGGTCTTCGTGCAGGGGGACGTAGTAGCTGATCTTGTGCGGGTTCTGCTTGCTCGGTTCCTGCAGCCGCAGCGCCGACAGATCGGACAACTCGGCGCTCAGCTCCGAGCGGTCGCGGCCGGCGAAGTCCCGGTTGATGTGCGCCACCCACTCGTCGAGCAACACCCAGTCGTCGTCGCGCAGGTCGTAGATGCGCGTCCCGACGTCGCTGATCACGAAATCCGGCGCCGGAATGCGGTAGCTCTGCACCGCCTTCTCGACCAGCGCGCGGTGGCGCCCGGTCACATAGGCCAGGGTCACTTCCTCGCGGGCGGTCAGCTGGCGAAAACGCAGCCGCGCCTGGGCGGACTCCGGCTGGGCCCCGTTGGGGAGCAGGGTCCGATCCAGGTCGGTGCACAGCAGCAGCTTCGCCTTGGCGGTCATGTGTTCGATGTATCGCACAAACCGCCGGAGAACACCAACCGCCGGGGCCGGGACGTCTGGCGCAAACCGTCTCCCGAGTGC
This sequence comes from Gammaproteobacteria bacterium, assembly GCA_037382265.1. Taxonomy (GTDB): domain Bacteria; phylum Pseudomonadota; class Gammaproteobacteria; order Chromatiales; family Chromatiaceae; genus JARRQB01. Next base: position 5,134 of record JARRQB010000080.1, read on the forward strand.
GCGCAGTGCCCCATCAAGCCGCCTCGTCGTCGTCCGGCGGCACCGTACAGCTACCGAAGAAATCGTAGTGATCGATCGCCTCCAGGATGCCCCGCGCGGAGGATTCCCGCGCGAAGTAGATACGCTCGAGGTCCATCAGCTGCGACAGTTCCTCGTGGTGGCGGTTGGCCACCACCACGGCGAGCGTGTTCCCGCGCATCATGTCCTCGTCGGCCCCTGAGCCACCGGCCACCAGCACGTGCTCAAGGGGGATGTCCCAGCGCGAGGCGAAATAGCGCAGCGCCAGGCCCTTGGAGGCGCGGATCGGCAGCACGTCGAGGAACTGGCCGAACGACAGCACGACGTTCACCGATTGTTCCTCCTTGTGCAGCAGGCTGCTGATCTCCTCGAGCGACGGCGCCTTGTTCGGGTCGATGTAGTAACTGATCTTGAACTTGCTCTGCTCGCGCTTCGGCTGCAATTCGAGGCCTGGGAGGTCCGCCAGCACCCGCCGCACCACCTGCGGCGTCCAGTGGTAGTCGATGTGGCGCTGCCAGGACTCGTCGGTGGTCAGTTTGGGCGCGTAGTGGATGTCGGTGCCGCCGCTGGTGATCAGCACGTCCGGCTCCGGAATGCCGTGCCGACGCATGGCCTTGAGGGCCGAGTCCAGGCGCCGGCCGGTGGCGATGCCGAAGGACGCGCACTTGCGGTTGTCCTTGATGCGCTGGATGAATTGCGGCAGCAGCGACGGGTCGCCGAGCAGGTTCTGGTCGAGGTCGGTGAAGATTGCCCGGTCGTGATACAGCCGACTGCGCCGCGTCGGGCGCAGGCGCACCAGCACCTCGGTCTTTTCCACCATCGGGCGCACCATGTCGAGGTAGCGCTTGGCGTGCGCGTCCCACGAGTAGTGCTCGCGCACACCACGCAGGCCGTTGGCCGTGCGCCGCTCCCACGCCGCGGCGTCGCCCAGGGTCTCGAGCAGCGCGGCGGCGATCGCCCCGGTGTCCAGCGGGTCGACCAGCAGGCCGTTGTCGCAGTTACCGATGATGTCGCGGGGCCCGCCGTCTTCCGTGGCCACCAGCGGCACCCCGCTGGCCGCCGCTTCGATCAGCGTCAGGCCGAACGGCTCGGTCAGCGCCGGGTGGACG
>JARRQB010000081.1:0-6243 GCA_037382265.1 Gammaproteobacteria bacterium
GCCAACCCGGCGGCCGGCAGCCAGTCGACGCGCCACAACAGGGTCTCGCCGCCCAACACGGCGGCGGCCGGCGGCAGCAGCACCAGCAGGGCGGCGGCGGTGACCGCGCCCGCGGCGTAGGCCGACCACAGCCGCCCGCGACCGGGCGACCAGGCGACCAGGGCGGCCCCGAGGAAGGGGATCAGCACCGCAAGCGGCAGGTTCATCGGTCGAGCTTTCCCATGCTGCGCTGGTTCCGGTAGGGGCCGCCGCGCAGTTTACCCGCTGCGGACGGACTTTTTCTCCCCCACGCAAAACGGGGGCAGAGCGCGATTTTCGCTAAACTGGCGGTCCGATGTCATGTCTGCGCGATCCCCGATGAAAGCCCCGGAACTGCTCTCGCCCGCCGGCACCCTGCGCAACTTGCGCTACGCCTTCGCCTACGGCGCCGACGCCGTCTACGCCGGCCTGCCGCGCTACAGCCTGCGGGTGCGCAACAACGACTTCGACGCGGCCAACCTGCGCGTCGGCATCGCGGAGGCGCACGCCGCCGGCAAGCGGTTCTTCGTGGCCGTCAACGTCATGCCGCACGGCGCCAAGCTCAAGACCTTCCTCGACGACATGGCGCCGGTGGTCGCCATGGGTCCGGACGCGCTGATCGTGGCCGACGCGGGCCTGATCATGCTGGTGCGCGAGCGCTGGCCGGACCTACCCGTGCATCTGTCGGTGCAGGCCAACACCGTGAACGCCGCCGGGGTGCGTTTCTGGCAGTCGGCCGGGCTCAGCCGCGTCATCCTGTCGCGGGAACTCTCGCTCGCGGAGATCGCGGAGATTCGCGAGGCCTGCCCCGAGGTGGAGTTGGAGGTCTTCGTCCACGGCGCGCTGTGCATCGCCTACTCCGGCCGCTGTCTGCTGTCGGGCTACTTCAACCACCGCGACGCCAACCAGGGCGCCTGCACCAACGCCTGCCGTTGGGAGTACGGCGTCAACAGCCCGGCGGTCGCGCTCGGCGACGTCGGCCGCCACCCCGCCGCCGACCGGCTCTATTACCTCGAAGAGCAGGAGCGCCCGGGCGAGTTCATGCCGGTGTTCGAGGACGAGCACGGCACCTACATCATGAACTCGCGCGACCTGCGGGCGGTCGAGCACGTGCACCGCCTGGTCGCCATCGGCGTCGACTGCCTCAAGATCGAGGGCCGCACCAAGTCGCACTACTACACGGCGCGCACGACCCGGGTCTACCGGCGCGCGATCGACGACGCGGCCGCCGGCCGCCCGTTCGACCCGGCACTGCTCGCCGAGCTCGAGCACCTCGCCAACCGCGGCTACACCGACGGCTTTTTCCAGCGCCACGCCCCGGAGGAGCTGCAGAACCTGCGCGAAGGCGCCTCGCGCGGCCGGCGTGCCCAGTTCGTCGCCGAGGTGGTCGGCATTGATGCGGAGAGCGGTCGCGCGGAACTGGCGGTCAAGAACAAGCTGCGGGTCGGCGACGCGCTCGAGCTGCTGACGCCCGCCGGCAAGCATGACTTTCGCCTCGAGGCGATGGAGGACCTCGCCGGCAACCCGCTGGCCGAGGCGCCGGGCGGGGGCTGGCAGGTGCGGGTGCCGCTGCCGGTGGCCGATGCGCCGTTCGGGCTGCTCGCGCGGACGCTCGACTGAGCCGACGACGCCGGGACGCAGCGGTCGCCAGACGGTATTCGCTCGGGTGCGCCAGCCCACCTTGGTCGCTGCCCCGCGCCCCGCGGTGGTTGACGTTCTCGGCGCGGCGGGCCGACACTCGAACGCCTTGTGTCCGCCACCCGACCGCACCCATGACGACAGCAAAGAGCAAACCCCTCGGCAGCCCGCGCAGCCGCATCCAGGTCCGCAACGCCCGCCACCGCGACGTCGCGGCGATCGCCGAACTGACCGAGCGCGCCTACCGCGGCACGGGCATGCACGGCTACTCGCAGGGCGCGCTCAAGGGCCAGCTCAACAACTTCCCCGACGGCCAGTTCGTGGTGACCGCCGACGACAAGGTGGTGGGCTATTGCGCGACCTTCCGCATCGCCGAGGCGGTGGGTCTGAAGCCGCACACCTGGGAGGAGATTACCGGCAACGGCTACGCCTCGCGCCACGACCCCCTGGGCGAGTGGCTCTACGGCATGGAGGTCTGCGTCGACCCGGACTACCGCGGCTTTCGCATCGGCCAGCGCCTGTACAACGAGCGCAAGAAGCTCTGCCAGGCGCTGGGGCTCAAGGGCATCGTGTTCGCCGGCCGGTTGCCGACGCTCGCCAAGCGCATGGCCAAGTTCGGCGGCGCCGAGGCCTACGTCGAGCAAGTGATCAACAAGCGACAGCGCGACCCGGTGCTCGGCTTCCAGCTGCGCAACGGCTTCGAGGTCATCGGGCTGATCCCGCACTACCTTGACGCCGATCACCAGTCGGCCGGCTACGGCGTGCATCTGCTCTGGCGCAACCCCAAGGTCCCGGCCGAGGACGAGCAGGCCCGCGCCAAGCGCTACGGCGGCCGCCTGCCCGACACCATCCGGGTCGGCACGGTGCAGTACATGCAGCGCCGGGTGACCTCGTTCGAACAGTTCCTCGAGTTCGTCGAGTACTTCGTCGACGTGGTGGCCGACTACAAGGGCGACTTCGTGGTGTTTCCCGAGTTGTTCACGCTGCAGCTGTTGTCGATCGAGAGCCAGGAACTCAGCCCGATCGAGTCCATCGAGGCCCTGACCAAGCACACGCCGCGCTTGAAGGAGGCCCTGCGCGAGCTGGCCATCCGCTACAACATCAACATCGTCGGCGGTTCGCACCCGACGCGGGTCGACAGCGGCCGGGTCGAGAACATCTCCTACGTGTTCCTGCGCGACGGCGCGGTGCACGAACAGCCGAAGATCCACCCCACGCCCAACGAGGTCTACTGGTGGAACATCGAGGGCGGTTCCGTGCTCAACGCCATCGAAACCGACTGCGGGCCGATCGGCGTGCTGATCTGTTACGACAGCGAGTTCCCGGAGCTGACCCGCCACCTCGCCGACCAGGGCGTGCAGATTCTGTTCGTGCCGTTTTGCACCGACGAGCGCCAGTCCTACCTGCGGGTGCGCTACTGCTGCCAGGCACGCGCCGTCGAGAATCAGTTCTTCGTCGTCATGTCGGGCAACGTGGGCAACCTGCCGAACGTCGCCAACATGGACATCCAGTACGCCCAGAGCTGCGTGCTGACGCCCTGCGACTTTCCCTTCGCCCGCGACGGCATCGCCGCCGACACCACCCCCAATGTCGAGATGGTGGCCTTCGCCGACCTGCGGCCCGAGACCCTGCACATGGCCCGCAACAGCGGCACGGTGCAGAACCTGCGCGACCGCCGCCACGACCTGTACAGCGTGCGCTGGCGCGGACGCTGAGGGACGCCGCTATAATGCCGGGACCGTCCTGACCACAAGCAGAGGGCTGTCCCGGCATGAAACCCCCCATCAAGGTCACCATTACCGGCGCCGCCGGCCACATCGGCTACGCCCTGGTCTTCCGCGTCGCTTCCGGCGAGATGTTCGGGCCCGACCAGCCGGTCATCCTGCGGCTGCTGGAGATCCCCCAGGCCCTGTCCTCGCTGAGCGGCGTGGGCATGGAGCTGGAGGACTGCGCGCTGCCGCTGCTCCACGACATCGTGCTGACCGACGACCCGGCGATTGCCTTCCGCGACACCCACTACGCGATCCTGGTCGGCTCCAAACCGCGCAGCAAGGGCATGGAGCGCAAGGACCTGATCACCGAGAACGCCAAAATCTTCGCCGCCCAGGGCCGCGCCATCAACGACCACGCCGCCGCGGACGTGCGCGTGCTGGTGGTGGGCAACCCCGCCAACACCAACGCCCTGATCGCCCAGGCGAACGCGCCCGACATCGACCCCAAGCGCTTCACCTCCATGACCCGGCTCGATCACAACCGCGCGCTCGGCCAGCTGGCGAACAAGACCAATCACCTGGTCGCCGACATCACCCGCATGACTATCTGGGGCAACCATTCCATGACCCAGTACCCGGACATCGGCGAGTGTCGGGTCAGGGGGACGCCCGCCCTCGAACTGGTCACCCGCGACTGGGCGATCGACCACTTCATCCCGCGCATCCAGCGCCGCGGTGCCGAGATCATCGAGGCCCGCGGCCTGTCGTCGGCCGCCTCGGCCGCGGACGCGGTGGTCGACCACGTGCGCGACTGGGCGCGCGGCACGGCCGAAGGCGACTGGGTCAGCATGGGCGTGGTGGCGGACGGCAGCTACGGCATCGCCGAAGGCGTGATCTTCTCCATGCCGGTGGTGTGCCGGGACGGCGAGTACGAGATCGTTCAGGGGCTCGAGCTCGACGCCTTCAGCCGCTCCCGGCTCGACGCCTCCGACCGCGAACTGCGCGAAGAGCGGGCGGTGGTCGAGGACCTGCTGCCGAAGCGTTAGCCCGCGCGCGAGTCCCGCGGCGTCGCGGGAGGCGTCAACCCGGCGGCTGTCCCGGCGCGGACTCCTGGCCGCCCTGCGGCGGCGCGCTGGCCTGTATCAGCTCCAGGAAGGCGTCGCCGTAGCGCTCGAGCTTGGTCTGGCCGATGCCCTCGATCGCGAGCAGCGCGTGTTCGTGGAGCGGGCGCTGCTCGACCATCGCGGCCAGCGTGGCGTCGTGGAAAATGACGTAGGGCGGTACGCCGTGTTCCTCTGCCAGTTCGCGTCGCAGCGCCCGCAGTTCGTCCCACAGGGCCTGATCGGCGGCGGCGGTGAAGCGCTGCCGCGCCCGCGCGCCGCCGCCGTGCTTGCTGCGCCGCTCGCGTCGCAGTTGCACGCGCTGCTCGCCGCGCAGCACCGGCCGGGCGCTCTCGCGCAGGTACAGGCCGCCGTACTGGCGGTCGACCCCCAGCAGGCCGCGCACCACGAGCTGGCGGAACAAGGCGCGCCACTCGGCGTCGTCGAGCGCGCTGCCGATGCCGAACACGCTCAATTGGTGGTGGCCGAACTGCCGCGCCCGCGCGCTGTCCCTGCCGTGCAGCACATCGATCAGGTGGTTCACGCCGAAGCGCTGGCCGGTACGGTACGCGGCCGACAGCGCCATGCGCACCGGCTCGGTGCCGTCCCAGGTGTCCGGGGGGGCCAGGCAGTTGTCGCAGTTGCCGCAGGGCCCGGGCAGGCGGTCGCCGAAGTAGCCGACCAGCGCCTGGCGGCGGCACTCGGTGAGTTCGCACAGGCCCAGCATGTCGTCGAGCTTGCGCCGCTCGCGGCCTTTGTGGGCGTCGTCGGCCTCGGACTGCTCGATCATCTGGCGCAGGGTGATGACGTTCTGCAGGCCGTAGCTCATCCAGGCGTCGGCGGGCAGCCCGTCGCGCCCCGCGCGGCCGGTCTCCTGGTAATAGGCCTCGATGCTCTTGGGCAGGTCGAGGTGCGCGACGAACCGCACGTCGGGCTTGTCGATGCCCATGCCGAAGGCGATGGTGGCGACCACGATCACGCCCTCCTCGTGCAGAAAACGGCGCTGGTGTTCCTCGCGCACCGCGTTCGGCAGGCCGGCGTGGTAGGGCAGGGCGACGCGGCCCTTGCCGGCGAGCCAGGCGGCGACCGCCTCGACCTTCTTGCGCGACAGGCAGTAGACGATGCCGGCGTCGCGCGGGTGAGTGCGCGCGAGGAACTGCCACAGGGCGTCGCGCGGGCGCTCGTGCTGGTCGATCCAGTAACGCACGTTCGGCCGGTCGAAACCGCCGACGAACCGGGCCGGGCGGTCGAGCGCCAGGCGCTCGACGATCTCGGCCCGGGTCGGCGCGTCGGCGGTCGCGGTCAGCGCCACGCGCGGAATGCCGGGAAAGCGCTCGGCCAGGGTCGCCAGGCGCAGGTACTCGGGGCGGAAGTCGTGCCCCCACTGCGACACGCAGTGCGCCTCGTCGATCGCGAACAGCGCGATCGCGGCCTCCCCGAGCAGGGCCAGGGTGCGTTCCTGGGTCAGGCGCTCGGGCGCGAGGTAGAGCAGGTCGAGCTCGCCGGCGAGCAACCGGCGTTCGATCGCACGCGCGGCGGCGGCCTCCAGGGTGGAGTTGAGGAAGGCCGCCGCCAGGCCCAGTTCCCGCAGCGCCGCCACCTGGTCCTGCATGAGTGCGATCAGCGGCGAGACGATCACGCCGGTGCCCGGGCGCAGCAGCGCGGGGATCTGGTAGCACAGCGATTTGCCGCCGCCGGTCGGCATGATCACCAGCGCGTCGCGGCCCGCCGTCACGGTCTCGACCACGCGCTGCTGTTCGCCGCGAAAGGCCTGG
>JARRQB010000082.1:0-14874 GCA_037382265.1 Gammaproteobacteria bacterium
CGACATTCTGCTCGGGGTCCAACACCTCGAGCAGCGCCGAGGCAGGGTCGCCGTGGAAGCTCGCGCCGACTTTGTCGATCTCGTCGAGCATGATCACGGGGTTCTGCGTGCCGGCGCCCTTCATCGCCTGGATGAACTTCCCCGGCATCGCCCCGATGTAGGTGCGGCGGTGGCCCTTGATCTCGGCCTCGTCGCGCATGCCGCCGAGCGAGAACCGGTAGAAGGTGCGTCCGAGCGCGTCGGCGATCGAACGGCCTATCGACGTCTTGCCGACGCCGGGCGGGCCGACCAGGAGGATGATCGAGCCGCTGACCTCGCCCTTCATGATGCCGACGGCGAGAAACTCGAGGATGCGTTTCTTGACGTCGTCGAGGCCGTAATGATCGCGGTCGAGCACCTCGCGCGCAGCCGCGAGATCGAGCCGGTCCTTCGAGTGCCTGCCCCAGGGTAAGACGGTTACCCAATCGAGATAGTTACGGGTCACGGCATGTTCGGGCGAGCCGGTCTCGAGCATGCGCAGCTTGCCCATCTCCTCGTCGACCCGTTTGGCCGCATCCTCGGTCAGTTCCAGGTCCTCCAGCCGCTTGGCGAAGGTTTCCATCTCGGTCTGCTTGTCGTCCTTGGCGATGCCCAGTTCCTTCTGGATCGCCTTGAGCTGCTCGCGCAGGAAGAACTCCCGTTGCTGTTTCTGCATGCGCTCCTCGACCGAGGTGCGGATCTTGTGCTGGGCGCGTGCCAGGTCCAGTTCCTTGTTCAGCAGCACCAGCACTTTTTCCATCCGCGGCAGCAGGGCGAAGGTCTCCAGCACGGTCTGCAGGTCTTCCTTGTCCGAGGCGGTGAGGCTCGCGGCGAAGTCCGCCAGGTGAGAGGGGTCCTCGGGGCCGAAGCGGTCCAGGAAGATTTTCAGTTCTTCCTGGTACAGCGGGTTGAGCGGCAGCAGTTCCTTGATGGTGTTGATGATGGCCAGCGCGTAGGCCTTGATCTGTTCGTCCGGCTTGCCCGAGAACTCGCGCTGGTAGTTCACCCGCGCGGTATAGGGTGGCTGGTCGCTCAGCAAGCGTTCGACGGTGAAGCGCTGCAGACACTCGACCAGCACCTGCGCCTTGTCGTCGACGCGCTGCACGCGGTGGATGCGACACACGGTGCCGACCCCGTAGAAGTCCGCCGGCCGGGCCCGTTCGGCCTCGTCGCCGCGCGTCAACAGCAGGCCGACGATGTGGGTGCCGGCGGCGTGGATCGCCGACAGCGTGCCTTCCCAGTGCTCGGCGTCCATCAACAGGGGCACGCCCTGGCCCGGGAAGAAGGGTCGCGCCGCGACGGGCAGGATATGGATGACGCCGGGCAGTACCTCGTTGGCGCGTGCGAGCGGTTGCCCCTCGGGTATGACCTCGATCGAGTCGTCTGCTGCCATCAGTCCGTGCCGGGTGGTGCGTTATCGCAGAGATCAGGGCTCCGAGCCGTGAATGCAAGTCGCGTTCGCCAGGGCCACGAACTGCGCCGGTGCCAGCTGCTCGGGGCGTTCGCCGGGGTCGATGCCGACCGCTGCAAAGTCCTCCGGCGCGACCAGGCCCTTCAAGTTGTTGCGCAGCGTTTTGCGCCGCTGGCCGAAGGCAGCGGCCACCAGCCGGTACAAGTGGGCCGCGTCGGCAACCGGCCAGGGCGGGTCGACGTAGGGCACGAGGCGCACGATCGCCGAGTCGACCTTGGGGGCCGGACGGAAGGCACCGGGACCAATGCTGAACAGCGCCGTCACCCGGCAGTGCACCTGCAGCATGACCGACAGCCGTCCGTAGGTACGGCTGCCGTGGACCGCGGCCATGCGATCGACGACCTCTTTTTGCAGCATGAAGTGCATGTCGGCGATGCAGCGGCGGTAATCCAGCAGGTGAAAAAGCAGTGGCGTCGAAATGTTGTACGGCAGGTTGCCGACCAGGCGCAGCCGTTCGTCAGCCTCCTGCAGCGCGCACAGCGGAAAGCGCAGCGCGTCGGTTTCGTGCAGTCGAAAACCGGTTTCGGGGGGGAAACGCTCACGCAGGGTCACCGTCAGGTCGCGGTCCAGTTCCAGGGCGTCGAGCCGCCCCGCGGCAGCTAGCAGCGGGGCGGTGATCGCGCCCTGGCCCGGCCCGATTTCGACCAGGGGCTCACCGGGCCGGGGGGCGACCGCCGCGACGATCCTGGCGATCACGCCCGGGTCGTGCAGAAAGTTCTGGCCGAACCTTTTCCTGGGGCGGTGTGGCACGGGGTTGTCCTGGAGATGGTGAAGGAACGCAGCGGATTATGGGGTACTGGGGTGGGAATGCCCACGCTGGGCGCAGGCACGGGGAACTCCCTGGTTGCGGTGGAAACGGTCACCGGCGCAACGCTTGCCGAGCCACTGGCGGACGCAGCGGGTGTTACCGTCTCGGGTGCGGCCGGCCAGCCGACACTTGGGGAACCACCGCGGCCCGCCGGAATCCGGCCGGCCCCGAGTCGTCGCCGAGCTGTGGAATTGAGCGGGCTTCCTGTTAGAATTTCCCGATATTCTGAATCGCCGCGTTCGCCGGGAAGCGGGTCGCCGCACATGCGGTAAGTGTCCAGGGAGTCTTTACCATGCATGCCGTGCAGGTACCACCAGGCTGGCGCTGGCTGGTCCCGTTCCTGTCGTGGTTGCCGCAGGTCGGGCGCACCGAATTGCGCGCCGACACGCTTGCCGCCGTGACGGGTGCCATCGTGGTGCTGCCGCAGGCCGTGGCGTTTGCGACCATCGCGGGCATGCCGCCGCAGTATGGGCTCTATGCCGGTATGGTCCCGGCTATGGTCGCGGCGCTGTTCGGCTCCTCGCGCCACCTGGTCTCCGGGCCGACGACCGCCGCATCGGTGGTGTTGTTCTCGGCCCTGTCCTTGATGGCCGTACCCGGGACGCCGGACTACGTCGCGCTCGCGCTTACCTTGACCTTCATGGTCGGTGTCTTCGAACTCGCCCTGGGACTCGCTCGGATGGGCGCGCTGGTCAACTTCATATCGCACTCGGTCGTGGTCGGCTTTACGGCCGGAGCGGCCCTCCTCATCGCGGCCAAGCAGCTGAAGCATTTTTTCGGTGTCGACATGGACAGCGGCGGCCATCTGCACGAGATCCTGTTCGAGTTCGGGGGGCAAGTCGCGGGGATCAACCCGGCCGCCACCGCGGTGGCCTTCGCGACGCTGCTCGTCGGGCTTGCCGTCAAGCGTTGGGTGCCGCGCGCAACATCAAGCACCTGGCGCCGTCGGCGCTGGCGGTGACCCTGTTCGCGCTCACCGAGGCCGTGTCGATCGGCCGCTCGCTCGCGGCACGCGGCGGCTATCGCATCGACGGCAACCAGGAGTTCATCGGCCAGGGTCTGTCCAACATCGCCGGCTCGTTCTTCTCGGGCTATGTCGCGACGGGCTCGTTCAACCGCAGCGGCGTCAACTACGAGGCCGGCGCCAGGACGCCGCTGGCCGCGGTCCTGGCCGGTGCCCTGCTCATGGGCATCGTTCTGCTGGTCGCACCGCTCGCGGCCTATCTGCCCAAGGCGGCGATGGCCGGGGTGCTGTTTCTGGTCGCCTGGGGGCTGATCGACTTCAAAGAGATCCGCCACATCCTCCGCGCGTCGCGCCGCGAGACGGCAGTGCTCGCGGTGACCTTCTTCTCTGCACTGTTTCTCGAACTCGAGTTCGCGATCTTCGCCGGCGTGTTGCTGTCGCTGGTGCTCTACCTGGAACGTACCTCGAAACCGCGCATCGTGACCCGCAACCCGGACCCGCGCCTGCCGGGCCGCGCCTTCTCGAGTGAACCGGACGTCCCGTCCTGTCCGCAGTTGCGCATCATCCGGATCGACGGGTCGCTGTTTTTCGGCTCGGTCAACCACGTCGAGAACGCGCTGGACCGGCTGCGCGCCGAGCATCCAGACCAGAAGCACCTGGCCATCATTGCCGACGGCATCAACTTCGTCGATCTGCAGGGCGGTGAGGCACTGGCCAAAGAGGCGAAGCGACGCAAGGCGGAAGGCGGGGGGTTGTACCTGATGAAGGTGAAGGAGGGCCTGTGGGACGCGCTCGAACGCTGCGGCTGCGTCGATGCGGCGGGGGCCAGGAACATCTTCCAGTCGAAGGAGGCGGGTATCCACGCCATCTACCAGAAGCTCGACAAGTCGATCTGCGCCGGCTGCGAACAGCGAATCTTTCTGGAGTGCCGCAAGGGCTGACTCGGGTGCGGATGGCGTCGGCCCGCGTTTCCGCCCGAGGCATAAGCGCGTAAAATCCGCCGCAGCATGAGCGGAAAACTCTACATCAAGACGTACGGCTGCCAGATGAACGAGTACGACACCGGCAAGATGTCGGATGTGCTCGCGGCTTCGCACGGCCTGGCGCTGACCGACCGGCCCGAGGAGGCCGACGTCCTGCTGCTCAACACTTGCTCGATCCGCGAGAAGGCGCAGGAGAAGGTCTTCTCCCAGCTCGGCCAGTGGCGGGACTGGAAGCGCGCCCGACCGGATCTGGTGATCGGCGTCGGCGGTTGCGTCGCCAGCCAGGAGGGCGCGGCGATCCGCGAACGCGCGCCCTTCGTGGACGTCGTGTTCGGTCCCCAAACCCTGCACCGCTTGCCCGAGATGCTCGAGGCGGTGCGTGCGGGCGGCGAGCCGGTGGTCGACGTCAGCTTTCCCGAGATCGAGAAGTTCGACCGCCTGCCCGAGCCGCGCGCCGACGGCCCGACCGCCTACGTCTCGGTGATGGAGGGTTGTTCAAAGTACTGCACCTTCTGCGTCGTGCCCTACACCCGCGGCGAGGAGATCAGTCGGCCCTTCGACGACGTGCTCACCGAAGTGGCGCAACTGGCGGACCAGGGAGTGCGGGAGATCCATCTGCTGGGACAGAACGTGAACGCCTACCGCGGCGTCATGCACGACGGCGAGACTGCCGACCTCGCGCTGCTCATTCGCTACGTGGCGGCTGTCGACGGTGTCGAACGGATTCGGTTCACGACCTCGCACCCCGTGGAGTTCTCCGACGGCTTGATCGAGGCCTACCGCGACGTGCCGGAGTTGGTCAGTTTTCTCCACCTGCCGGTCCAGTCGGGTTCCGACCGTATCCTGGCGCTGATGAAGCGCGGCCACAGCGCCTTCGCCTACAAGCAGAAGATCCGTCGCCTGCGCGAGGTGCGGCCGGATATCAGCATCTCTTCGGACTTCATCGTCGGGTTTCCCGGCGAGACCGACGAGGACTTCGAGCACACCATGGCGCTGATCGAGGCGGTCGGGTTCGACCAGTCGTTCAGCTTCATCTACAGTCGGCGCCCCGGCACGCCCGCTGCCGAGTTGCCCGACGACGTGCCGCACGAGGTCAAGCAGGTCCGCCTGGCCCGCCTGCAACGGGTCATCAACGCCAATGCGCAGCGGATCGGCCGGCGGATGGTCGGTACCGTGCAGCGGGTGCTGGTCGACCGGCCGTCGCGCCGTGACCCCCGCCAGCTGGCCGGGCGCACGGAGAACAACCGGGTGGTCAACTTCGACGGTCCGGCCGAACTGCTCGGCCGCTTCGTCGAGGTGCGCATCACCGAGGCACTGCCGAATTCGCTGCGCGGCGAACTGTCGACGACGCCCGCCGCCCGTTCGGCCTGACCCACGGCGGCGGCGTGACCGAACACCCCGATTCGCTCGATCTGGCCCTCGAACCCGAGGACAACGAGCGCCTGCGCAACGTCTGCGGTCAACTCGATGAGCACCTGCGCCAGATCGAGCGCCGCCTCGGCATCGAGATCAGCAACCGCGGCAATCGGTTCCGGCTGTTCGGCGACCCCAAGGCGATCGCCGCCGGCGGCCAGGTGCTCGAGAACCTGTACACGGCCAGCGGTGACGAAAGCCTGACCCCGGCGCGAGTCCACCTGCACTTGCAGGAAGCGGGCGTCGACCGGCTGTTGGCCGAGGCCGAGGCCGAGGTGCCGGAGAGCACCATCAAGACCCGCCGCGGCCTGATCCGCCCGCGCGGTGCCAACCAGGCCGAGTACGTGCACCGCATCCTCACCCATGACATCAACTTCGGGGTCGGTCCGGCCGGCACCGGCAAGACCTACCTGGCCGTGGCCTGCGCGGTCGACGCGCTGGAGCGCGACCAGGTCCGGCGCATCCTGTTGGTGCGCCCGGCGGTGGAGGCCGGCGAGCGGCTGGGATTCCTGCCCGGCGACCTGGCGCAGAAGATCGACCCTTATCTGAGGCCGCTGTACGACGCCTTGTACGAGATGCTCGGCTTCGAGCGCGTGCACAAGCTCATCGAGCGCAACGTCATCGAGGTGGCGCCGCTCGCCTACATGCGCGGGCGCACGCTCAACGAGTCCTTCATCATCCTCGACGAGGCGCAGAACACCACGCCGGAGCAGATGAAGATGTTCCTCACCCGGATCGGTTTCGGCTCCACCGCGGTGTGCACCGGCGACGTCACCCAAGTCGACTTGCCGCGCGGCCAGCAGTCTGGGCTGCGCCAGGCGGTGGAGGTGCTGGCCAGGATCGACGGCGGATCGACGGCATCAGCTTCACCTTCTTCAGCGCGCGCGACGTGGTGCGGCACGCGCTGGTGCAGAAGGTGGTGCAGGCCTACGAGGCCTGGGACAAGCACCAGCGCTAGCCGGTAGGAAGGACCGCCGCGGCGCGGTTACGACCGGCCGCCTTGAGCGGTTACTTGGTTTCCTGTTGCCCGCCCCGACAGCAAACCTGGTTTGCGATACGACCGTTCCCGATCTAGCCTTCTTCTCCTAATCTTTTGATTAAAAAAGCTTCTCCTTGTTTGGCACAGGCGTTGCTCGTCCTAGCCTGATTGCCCGGATCCGCTCGAGAAACCGGGTACCGCCGGCACCACCGGGAGGAGACGCATGGCCACACTCGAAACCTTCTACGAGGTGATGCGGCGCCAGGGAATCACCAGGCGCAGCTTCCTCAAGTACTGCAGCCTGACCGCTGCCGCGCTCGGGCTCGGCCCGACCTTCGCGCCCAAGATCGCCCATGCCATGGAGACCAAGCCGCGCACCCCGGTGCTCTGGCTGCACGGCCTGGAGTGCACCTGTTGCTCGGAGTCGTTCATCCGCTCGGCGCACCCCTTGGTCTCCGACGTGGTGCTGTCGATGATCTCGCTCGACTACGACGACGTCATCATGGCGTCGGCCGGTCATCAGGCGGAGGCGATCCTCGAGGAGATACGCCACAAGTACAAGGGCAATTTCATTCTCGCGGTCGAGGGCAACCCACCCCTCAACCAGGACGGCATGAGCTGCATCATCGGTGGCCGGCCCTTCGTCGAGCAGCTGCGCGAGGTGGCGGCCGACTGCAAGGCGATCATCTCCTGGGGCAGCTGCGCGTCCTGGGGCTGCGTGCAGGCCGCGCGCCCCAACCCGACGCGCGCCACCCCGGTGCACCAGGTGATTACCGACAAGCCCATCATCAAGGTGCCGGGGTGTCCGCCCATCGCCGAGGTCATGACGGGAGTCATCACCTACATGCTCACCTTCGACCGCCTGCCCCAACTCGATCGCCTGGGCCGGCCGGTGATGTTCTACGGCCAGCGCATCCACGACAAGTGCTACCGTCGGCCGCACTTCGACGCCGGCCAGTTCGTCGAGGACTGGGACGACGAAGGGGCGCGCAAGGGCTACTGCCTCTACAAGGTCGGCTGCAAGGGCCCGACCACCTACAACGCCTGTTCCACCACCCGCTGGAACGCGGGCGTGTCGTTCCCCATCCAGTCCGGCCACGGCTGCATCGGCTGTTCGGAGGACGGCTTCTGGGACAAGGGCGGTTTCTACGACCGCCTGACCAACATTCCCGCCTTCGGCGTGGAGGCGAATGCCGACACCGTGGGCATCGCCGCGGCCGGCACGGTTGGCGCCGCCGTGGCGGCGCACGCGGCGGTCACGGCGATCAAGGCGGCCAAGCGCAAGCACGGTGACGACACAGGGGCAGACCAATGAGCGTAACCACACCCAACGGATTCGAACTCGACCGCTCGGGCAAGCGGGTCGTCGTCGACCCGGTGACCCGCATCGAGGGCCACATGCGCTGCGAGGTCAACCTCGACGAGGACAATGTCATCCGCAACGCGGTCAGCACCGGCACCATGTGGCGCGGACTGGAAGTCATCCTGCGCGGCCGCGACCCGCGCGACGCCTGGGCCTTCACCGAGCGGATCTGCGGCGTGTGCACCGGCACGCATGCGCTGACCTCGGTGCGGGCGGTCGAGGACGCGCTCGACATCGAGATCCCGGAGAATGCCAACTCGATCCGCAACATCATGCAGCTGACGCTGCAGGCGCACGACCACCTGGTGCACTTCTACCATCTGCACGCGCTCGACTGGGTCGACGTGGTCTCGGCGCTCAAGGCCGACCCCAAGGCCACCAGCGAACTGGTGCAGAGCCTGTCGCGCTGGCCGAAGTCCTCGCCCGGATATTTTCGGGACGTGCAGAACCGCCTGAAGAAGTTCGTCGAGAGCGGCCAGCTGGGGCCTTTCATGAACGGTTATTGGGGCAACCCGGCCTACAAACTGCCGCCAGAGGCCAACCTGATGGCGGTCACCCACTACCTGGAGGCGCTCGATTTTCAGAAAGACATCGTCAAGATCCACACCATCTACGGCGGCAAGAACCCGCACCCGAACTGGCTGGTCGGCGGCGTGCCGTGCGCCATCAACGTCGACGAGGTTGGTGCGGACATCATCGACCAGACCATCGACTTCATCGACAACGTCTACCTTCCCGACCTGCTCGCGATCGCGAGCTTCTACAAGGACTGGACCTACGGCGGCGGGCTGTCCTCCCAGGCGGTGATGTCCTACGGCGACATTCCGGAACGGGCCAACGACGATTCGGCCGAGAACATGCACCTGCCGCGCGGGGCCATCATCAACGGCAACCTCAAGGAGGTGCACGACGTCGACCTGCGCGACCCGGAGCAGATCCAGGAATTCGTCACCCACTCGTGGTTTAGCTACGACGACGAGTCGCGCGGTCTGCACCCCTGGGACGGGGTCACCGAACCGAACTTCGAACTCGGCCCGAACACCAAGGGCTCGCGAACCCGCATCGAGGCCATCGACGAGAGCGCGAAGTACTCCTGGATCAAGGCGCCGCGCTGGCGTGGCCACGCCATGGAGGTGGGGCCGCTGGCGCGCTACGTCATCGGCTACGCCAGGGGTATCCCGGAGTTCAAGGAGCCGGTCGACAAGGTGTTGACCGACCTGGGGCTGCCGCTGGCGGCGATCTTCTCCACCTTGGGTCGCACCGCCGCGCGCGGTCTGGAGGCGAGCTACTGTGCCCACCTGATGCGCCACTTCCAGGACAAGCTGGTCGCCAACATCAAAAACGGCGACCTGGCGACCGCCAACGTCGAGAAGTGGGACCCGGCGACCTGGCCCAAGGACGCCAAGGGGGTAGGCACCAGCGAGGCGCCGCGCGGCGCACTCGGGCACTGGATCCGCATCAAGGACACCAAGATCGACAACTACCAGGCCGTGGTGCCGACCACCTGGAACGGTTCGCCGCGCGACCCGGCCGGGAACATCGGCGCCTTCGAGGCCTCGCTCATGAACACGCCGCTCGCTAAGGCGGACGAGCCGCTGGAGATCCTGCGCACGCTGCACAGCTTCGACCCGTGTCTCGCCTGCTCGACGCACGTGATGAGCGAGGACGGCGAGGAACTGACCCGGGTGAAGGTGCGTTAGGAGGAGAGAGGTCATGGCCAGACAAGAAGCGATTTACGTCTACGAGGCTCCGCTGCGCCTGTGGCACTGGGTCAACGCCCTCGCCATCACCGTGCTGGCGCTCACCGGCTACTTCATCGGCAGCCCGCTGCCGTCGATGCCGGGCGAAGCGAGCGGCAATTTCCTGATGGGCTACATTCGCTTCGCGCACTTCGCCGCCGGCTACGTGCTCCTGATCGGCATGCTGGGTCGAATCTATTGGGCCTTCGTCGGCAATGAGCACTCGCGGCAGTTGTTCAAGCTGCCATTCTGGAGCGGGTCCTACTGGAAGGAACTGTGGTTCGAGATCCGCTGGTACGCCTTCCTGGAACAGGAGCCTAAGAAGTATGCCGGGCACAACCCGCTTGCCCAGTTCTTCATGCTGACCATGTTCTTCCTGGGCACGGTGTTCATGATCGTGACCGGATTTGCGCTCTACAGCGAGGGCGCCGGCCAGGGCAGTTGGTCGGACAAGCTGTTCGGCTGGGTGATTCCGGCGATGGGCCAGAGCCAGGACGTGCACACCTACCATCACCTCGGCATGTGGTACGTCCTGACCTTCGTCATCGTGCACATCTACGCGTCGGTCCGCGAAGACATCATGTCGCGGCAGAGCCTGATCAGCTCGATGGTCAGCGGCTGGCGCCTGTTCAAGGACGACCGGCCGTAGCTCGGCGGGGGCGGTCGTTCAGCGGTAGAGCAAAAACGCCTCGCGCTCGCGCAGCCAGGCCCGCTCGTCCGCTGCCGCGAGCGCGTCGAGGTCACCCGGTTCGGCACTCGGGTCGTCCACCCACTCGCGCAGCAGCCCGCTGCCGTTGATCAGATCGATCGCGAGGCGGTCCAACTCGTACTCGTAGGGGAAGTCGCGCCACAGATCGTAGTCGGGTGCAAGCTCGCGCACCGCCTTCAGGGCCAGCGCGACGAGGCGCCAGGGACGGAAGCGGGCGTGGTCGTAGGCGTGGTCGTCGACGTGGATCTGCAGGCCACCGCACAGCAGGCCGGCGTGTTTGTGGAAGGTCGGCTCGAACCAGCAAGGACGCAACCGGCAGCCCGCGAGCCAGTCGGGTGCCAGTCTCGTCATGGTCTGCAACAGCCGCTCCGGCGCGATGTCCGGGGCGCCCAGCAACTCCAGCGGCCGGGTGGTGCCGCGGCCCTCCGACAGGGTCGTGCCCTCGAGCAGCACCGTGCCCGCGTAGCAGCGTGCCATGCCGAGGTTGGGCGCGTTCGGGCTGGGGTTGACCCAACTGCGCTCGCCGAGCGGCCAGCCGTAGCCCGGGGCGGCGTCCGGCTGCCAGTCCGTCATCCCGATCACCTGCCAGTCGACGTCCAGGCCGAGTTCGCCGACGAACCAGCCGGCCAGTTCGCCCAAGGTCAGGCCATGGCGCATGGGCAGCGCTCCCGCGCCGACGAAGCTCTCCCAGCCGGGGCGCAGCCGCAGCCCCTCCGCCGGCCGACCCGCCGGGTTGGGTCGGTCCAGCACCCACACCGCCTTGCCGCAGGCGGCCGCCGCCTCGAGCACGTAGCGCAAGGTGGTGATGAAGGTATAGATGCGGCAGCCGAGGTCCTGCAGGTCGACCAGCAGCACGTCGAAGCCGTCCAGCATTGCCGGCGTCGGCCGGCGTACCTCACCGTACAGGCTGAACACCGGTAGGTCGTGGCGTGGGTCGCGGTAATCGTCCGACTCGACCATGTTGTCCTGCTTTTCGCCGCGCAGACCATGCTGCGGCCCGAAGGCGGCGGTCAACTCGAGGTCCGCAAGCCCGGCCAGGGCGTCGAGCGCGTGCTCCAGGTCGGCGGTGGCCGACGCAGGGTGGGCCAGCAGGGCGACCCGGCGGCCGCGCAACGCCTTGCGCAGGGCGCGGTCCGTCAGCAGGCGTTCGAGTCCGACGCGCATCAGCAGCGCCCGCGCGCGGCCGGCGCGTCGAGTTCCAGGACGAACCCGTGGGGGTGGTGGAAGTCGGGACGGTCGGCGGGGTGGCACAGCGCCCAGTGGGTCAGACTTCCGTCGGTCCGTTCGACGATGGCCGCCAGGCCGAGGCGCAGCACCGGCGCGACCGGGAGGTCGGCCGCCAACAGCGTCACGTGCAGGCGCAGCGCCTCGGTGTCGCGGCTGCAGGTGATGACGGGCGCGCGGACGGGAGCCGGGATGCCGCCGGCGCGATAGCCGGCGAAGTCGTAGGCGGCCCAGGCGCCCGAGGGGGCGAAGTTGAACTCGCGGTAGCCGGCGTCGCCGGGGCGTGGGATGAAGGCCTCGCAGCAGGTGTGGTGCCACAGGCCGTCGGCGCGGCGGCCGACCGGGCCGTCCGACAGACGCAGCCCCGCCGTGTCGGCCGCGATTCGGTAGTCCAGCGCGAGGTCGCCACGGCGCGACAGCGCCACTGCCACCTCGATCCGGCAAGGTGCCGCAGCGCCGCTGCCGGGATGTGCGACCAGTGCCACGGATTGGTGGGTCATCGCCTCGGTCATTGGCGCATCAGAACCCATCCGCGCTGGTGGATCAACGCCGCCGATCGCTACGCGCGGCGTGGCACATCGGGTAAGCTCCCTGAGGTCACGGCAACAGGACGCGGAAGGGGCTCGGCGGATGATACGGCGGCGTAGCGGCGACAAACCCGGTCGGTGGCGGTGGCTGATCGGCGGCTGTGCCCTGCTGCTGGGGATGGTGCGGGGTGCCGCGGCAGACCTCCCGGAGGCCGCCGTTTGGGAGGCCCTGCGTGGCGGCGGCCACGTCATCGTGATGCGCCACGCCCTCGCGCCCGGCACCGGCGATCCCGCCGAGTTCCAAGTCGACGACTGTGCGACGCAGCGCAACCTGTCGGAGGCCGGGCGCGAACAGGCGCGACGGATAGGCGAGCGGCTGCGTGCGCACGGCATCGACGCGGCCCGCGTGTACTCCAGCCAATGGTGCCGCTGCCTCGACACGGCACGCCTGCTTCGCCTGGGCGAGGTGGTCCCGCTGCCGGCGCTCAACTCCTTCTTCCGCGACCGCTCGACCGCGGCGGCCCAGACGGCCGCGGTGCGCGCCTTCCTAGGGGCGGAGGCCGGCGAGGGGCTACTGGTGCTCGTCACCCACCAGGTCAACATCACCGCGCTCACGGGCGTGTACCCGGCCTCGGGCGAGATGGTCGTGCTGCGGTCCCAGGGCGACGGGTTGACCGTCGTCGGCAGGCTCCCCTGAATGCCGGAGTCCGCCCCGTGAGCCCCGATGCCTGGTTCACCTTGCTGACCGTCCTGCTGGTAGCGGGCCTGCTGATTGGCACGCGCGTGGCCGCCGACCTGGTGCTGGCCGGCGGCCTGACCATCTTGATCCTGGCCCAGGTCATCAGCCCGGTGGACGCCCTGTCGGGGGTCGCCAACCCCGGGCTGTGGACGGTCGCGGTGCTGTACGTCGTGGTGGCGGGCCTGGTCGACACCGGGGCGGTCTACGCCATCGGCGCGCGTCTGCTGGGCCGGCCGTCCTCGATCCTGGGTGCCCAGTTGCGGCTGATGCTGCCGGTGACCGCCATGAGCGGTTTCCTCAACAATACCCCGGTGGTCGCCATGCTGGTGCCGGTGGTCGAGGATTGGGCCAAGCGCTGGCGGTTGTCGGTGTCGCGGTTGATGATCCCGCTGAGCTACGCGGCCATCCTTGGCGGTACCGTCACCCTGATCGGCACCAGCACCAACCTGATCGTGCACGGCCTGATGCTGGGCTCGACCGACCTTCCGCCAATGGGCTTTTTCGAGATCGGCGCGGTCGGTCTGCCGGCGGCGCTGATCGGGGTCGCCTACGTACTGATTGCGGGTCGCTGGTTGCTGCCCGACCGGCGGCCGCCGCTGCGCCAGCCCGAGGAGGCCCGCGAGTACGCGATCGAGATGCTGGTCGAGCGGGGCAGTCCCCTGGTCGGCCAGAGCATCGAGCAAGCGGGGTTGCGTCAATTGCCCGGCGCCTTCCTCGCCGAGATCGAACGCGCCCACGCGCTGCTGCCCGCAGTGGCGCCGCACGAACGCCTGTACGCCGGCGATCGCCTGCTGTTCGTCGGCGTGGTCGAGTCGGTGCTCGACCTGGTGCGGGTGCGCGGTCTGGTGCCCGCGCCCGACCAGCTGTTCAAGCTCGATACCCCGCGTGCCGAGCGGAGCCTGTTCGAGGTGGTGGTGTCGGACAGCAGCCCGGTGGCGGGCAAGAGCATCCGCGACGGCGGCTTTCGCTCGCGCTACGAGGCGGTGGTGATCGCGGTCGCGCGCAACGGCGAGCGCCTGCGCGGCAAGGTCGGCGACATCGTACTGCGTGCCGGCGACACGCTGCTGCTCGAGGCCCGTCCGTCCTTCGCCGAGCGCCAGCGCAACTCGCGGGACTTTCTGCTGATCCACGAGCTGGCGGGTTCTTCGGTGCCGCGCCACGACCGGGCCTGGGTGGCGCTCGGTATCCTGGCGCTGATGGTCGGCGCTGCCGCGACCGGCCTGTTGACCATGTTCGAGGCCGCACTGGCCGCCGCCGCCCTCACGGTGCTGACCCGCTGTGCCGGGAGCGCCTCGGCACGGGCCAGCATCGACTGGTCGGTGTTGGCCGTGATCGGCGCCTCGCTCGGTATCGGCAGGGCTCTGCTGGACACCGGTGCCGCCGCAGCGGTGGCCGACTGGGGTCTGGCGCTGGCCGGCAATGATCCCTGGGCCGCCCTGCTCGGGGTTTATCTTTTGACCAGCCTGTTCACCTCGTTGATCACCAACAACGCAGCCGCGGTGCTGATCTTTCCAATTGCGCAGAGTGCGGCGGAGAGCCTGGGCGTGAGTCTGATGCCGTTCGTGGTGACCATCATGATGGCGGCCTCGGCCAGTTTCGCGACGCCCATCAGCTACCAGACCAACCTGATGGTCTACGGTCCCGGCGGCTACCGGTTCGGCGACTACCTGCGCATCGGGCTGCCGCTCAACGTCCTGCTCGGCGCGCTCGTGGTGGTGCTTGCCCCGCTGATTTGGCCCTTCGCGGCGGATGCCTGAACGCGTCGCGACGCCGCGAAGCGCCGTGCTGGCGCTCACCACGCTGGCCCTGATCGCGTTCGCGGCCAACTCGGTGCTGGGACGGGCGGCACTCGGTTCGGGGAGCATCGAACCGGCGAGCTTCACGGCCGTCCGCCTGGCCGCGGGCGCCCTGGTGCTGGCGCTGCTGCTGCGCGGGAG
>JARRQB010000083.1:0-14399 GCA_037382265.1 Gammaproteobacteria bacterium
CGGTCTGCGTCGCGTACCGCGCTCAGTCGATGAGCGATGATGAATACCGTACGCTGTCGGCAGATGGCTCGCATGTTGGCCTGGATGACACGCTCCGACTCGTAGTCCAGCGCGCTGGTGGCCTCGTCGAAGACGAGAATGGGCGGGTTGCCGATAAGCGCACGGGCGATCGCGATACGTTGGCGCTGTCCGCCTGACAGGTTGGTGCCGTGTTCACCCACGATCGTGTCGTAGCCTTCGGGCAGTTCCAGGATGAACTCGTGCGCCCCGGACAATGTGGCTGCGGCGACCACCGACCCCATCGGAAGGCCTGGATCGACCAGAGCTATGTTCTCCCTGACGCTGCGATTGAACAGGAGGTTCTCCTGCAGCACGACGCCGACCTGACGCCGCAGCCAGGCAGGGTCGACCAGCGCGAGGTCGACGCCGTCGACCAGCACCCGCCCCGCCTCCGGCACGTAAAGGCGCTGGATCAATTTGGTCAGCGTGCTCTTGCCCGAGCCCGATCGACCCACGATACCTACCACCTCGCCCGGTCGGACGTCGACCGACACGTCACGCACCGCGTGCGGGCGGTCGGCCGCATAGCGGAAGCTGACTTGGTCGAAACGCACCGCGCCACGGACCTCCGGCAAGGCCGCCCGCCCCGGCTTGTAGCCAGGCTCCGCAGGGGTGTTCAGGATGTCGGCTAGTCGACGCACCGAGATGCCGGCTTGCTGGAAGTCCTGCCAGAGCTGAACCAACCGCAGGATCGGCCCGCTGATGCGTCCGGCGATCATATTGAAAGCGATGAGCTGGCCGACCGAGAGTGATCCCTCGATTACCAGCGCCGCGCCGAGCCAGAGAATCAATACCACCGTTACTTTGTCGATCAAGGCTGCGCACTGGGCCGCGACGTTCCCCAGGTGACCGGCCTTGAAGCTCGCCGCGACATAGGCGGCAAGCTGGTCCTCCCACCGCCGCTGCACTTGCGGCTCGACGGCCATCGCCTTCAGCGTCTGGATGCCTGTAACACTCTCGACCAGAAAGGCCTGGTTCTCGGCCCCGCGGTTGAATTTCTCTTCCAGACGCCGCCGCAGCAGCGGGGTCACGTAGGCCGACAACGCTACGTACCCGGGCACCGCTCCCGCCACGACGGCGGTCAGCAGAGGGCTGTAGTGATAGAGCACGGCGAAGAACACCAGCGTAAACAGGAGATCGATGACGAGGGTGAGCGCCGAACCGGTGAGAAAATTGCGGATGTTCTCCAACTCCCTCACGCGGGCCACGGTATCGCCTACCCGACGCGCCTCGAAGTACGCCAGCGGCAATCGCACGAGGTGGCCGAACAACTTCGCACCCAGCAGGACGTCGACACGGTTGGCGGTATGTGAAAACACATAGGTACGCAGCCCGCCCAGTACTGCTTCGAACACTGACACCGCTAGCAGCCCGACGGCCAGGACGTCGAGCGTGGTCATGCCTCGGTGCACGAGCACCTTGTCGATGACCACTTGGAAGAATAAGGGCGTTATCAGGGCGAAAAGCTGAAGAAACAACGAGGCGACCAGGACCTCGGCGAACAGCCCGCGATACTTGACGAGCGCGGGCACGAACCACCCGAAACCAAAACCGCTGCTGTCGGCCGAACGCTCCCGGCGGGCGCACAGCACAAGCGTGCCGGACCATGCCTGTTCGAACAACTCCCGCGGCAACGTCAGGGGGCTCTGCTCGAGCGGGTCGCGGATCAGGACCTTGTCGTCCTTGAGGGCAGCCACGAGGAAGAAGTGACCGTCGCGGTGGCGGGCGATGGCCGGCAAGGCCGTCTTGCGCAGTCGCTCCCAGCGGCTTTCCAGGCGCCGCGCCTTCAGGCCAAGCCTGCAGGCGGCTAGGACGATGTCGTCGGCATCGAACGGCTTAGAGGACAGACCGCGCTGATGCGAGATCTGCGCGGCGTCGGCGGCGAGCCCGTGGAAGCGGGCGACTTGCACCAGACACGACAAGCCCGTGTCCGGCCCACTGCGATCCGTGCTGTGGGGCATGATTTCCTTGTCATCTTCCCTGAGACCCAACGCATGTTAGCCGAGCCCGCCAAACCTGACAAATGACGGCATGTCCCGGCCGACGTCGGGTCGCGGCCGGGACACGGCACTTTGCTCACCGCGTAGGCACCACTCGCCCGGTGCGTTCGGGGGCGACAAGATGCCGCCACCACAAACCCCGATCTTGCCGGGGGACGTTTTCCATCAACCCCGCTAGGCGGCGAAAAGATAAAGTATTACAAACAGCTGGTTACGATTATTATCCAGAATTTACTTGGAAACTAGGCCCGGCCGAGCCCGACGGCTCAGCCGAGGCTATTGCGCGGAAAAGGGCAGGGATCCCCGCAGGACCCCCGCGCGTACTCTGACCACCTTTGCGCCTCGGTCGTCCCGACGTTACGAGAGGAAGCTTTGGCCTTGCTACCGAGCGGATCGATCACCGGGCCAGGTCAACGGCGCACGCTGGAACGGCCGTCCGCACGCTGGCGTGATGGCTGGAGTGGCGCTCGATACGCCCTACGAGGCCAGTCGGTCTATCGCGTCCGCCAGTTTGGCCCGAATCACATCGGCGATCTCGCCAAGCTGAGGATTGGAGACCGCCTGCATCGAGGCGATCGGGTCGATGGCTGCCACCACGGTCTCACCGCCATCGGTCTCGCGGACGATCACGTTGCAGGGCAGCATGGTGCCGATCATGGGCTCCGACTGCAAAGCCGTGTAGGCGTATTTCGGGTTGCAGGCACCGAGGATCTGGTAACGGGGGAAATCGACGCCGAGTTTCTTCTTCAGCGTGGCCTGCACGTCGATCTGAGTGAGCACGCCGAAACCCTCTTCCTTCAACGCCTCCGTGACCTGTTCTATGGCCGCCTCGAACGGCGTTCCGATCGTCTTTTCGATGTAGTAGCTCATCGTTTGCTCTCCTCAAGCGTGCGATGCAAAAAGCAAAGGGCCGGAGCGTCTCCGCTGCCAGCCCTTCATCGCGTTTGGTAGGCGCGAGTGGATTCGAACCACCGACCCCCACCATGTCAAGGTGGTGCTCTAACCAACTGAGCTACGCGCCTAATGCGAAGGGCGGAATGTTACCCTCCACCCATTCCCGGCGCAACCGTTGTCGGAGCACCGCTCAGGCCGCATAGCGCGCCTTAGCCCGGCGCGCCGCCTCGGCCTCTTCTGGGCTGTAGGCCCTACCGGACCAAAGCATGTCGTAGGCGATCTCCTCGTTGCCGTTCTCGCACAGTTCGAGGACCCGCCGGAACAGCGGCTGGAAGGTTTCGCTGCGGTGTGAGCGCTCGTGATCGGCGAAACTGTTCCAGAAGGTCACGATCAAGGCCTCGCGATCTTGCATGTCGCTCGCGACCGGCTGGCCGATGGTCGAGCCCTCGTTGGAGATCTGCCCGCTATTCAGCGCCACGAAGCCGCCGACGAAGCCGGTATCCGAGTGATAGGTCTTGACGTTTTCACACAGCTCGGCCACCCGCTCCTGCAGGTCGTCTACCGAGCGGCCATCCTTGAGGATCACACGGTTGACCGTAACCACGCCGTTGTAGGGAAAGTTGGCAATTAGACCGTTCATGTCAGCCCTCTCTCAGTTTATCCGAATATTCACAATAACCGACCAAATTACTCAGGATTGGTTCCCTGGAGCGAGCCTGAAATAACGGATAAAAATCAGTTGGTTTTATAGTGTTTTTAGATACTGCAGCATGATTCGTCGGTGCTTGGCAGTCCAGATCTTGGCGCGGCTGGCTGATCTGCGAGCACCCGACCGGTTACGGGATTGGGGCGAAAGGTCGTACAGCCCTTGAGGCCAAGGGCATAGGCGCGCTCGTAGATGCCGGCGAAGGCACCGAAGTCGATGCCGGCCGGCACGTTTACCGTCTTCGACACCGCGCCGTCGACGTGCGGCTGCACCGCAGCCTGCATCGCCAGATGATCCTCCGGGGCCACTGCGCGGGCATCCACGAACGCCGGCGGCAGCAGGGCAGTGCCCCTGTTCTTCTGCCGCCAGCGGGCGACGGCGTGGTCCTCGATCTCGTACTCCTGGCACGCGCCGTCGCCGTCGCGCACCCGGCGGCTGAAGTGGGCGGCGAAGATCGGCTCGATGCCGCCCGAGAGGTTGTCGGCGATCAGGCTGATGGTGCCGGTCGGCGCCACGGCGGTCAGGTGCGAATTGCGAATGCCGTGGCGGGCGATGCCGTCGCGAATGTCGGCCGGCAGCGCCGCAACGAAGGGCGCGGCGAGATAGGCCTCTCGCTCGAGAAAAGCAAACGACCCGCGTTCACGAGCCAGCTCGATCGAGGCGCGGTAGGCGCTGTGGCAGATGGCCCGCATGCACTCGGCGGCCTGCTTGCGCCCGTCCTCGCTGTCGTAGCGCAGGCCGAGCATGACCAGGGCGTCGGCCAGCCCGGTGAAGCCCAAACCGAGCCGACGCGTCCCGTGCGCCTGCTCACGCTGTGCGGGCAACGGAAAACGCGATAGCTCGATGACGTCGTCGAGCATGCGCACCGCAGTCGCCGCGTCGGCAGCCAGGGCGTCGAGATCGATGCGCGCACCGGCCTCGAAGGGTGCCCGCACGTAACCCGCCAGATTCATCGACCCCAGGTTGCAGGCGCCATAGGCTGGCAGCGGCACTTCGCCGCAGGGGTTGGTGGCGCTGATCCTCTCCCGGTACGCCAGGTTGTTCAGTGCGTTGATGCGATCGATGAACAATACACCGGGCTCGGCGGCCGCATAGTTGGCGCGCATCCGGCTCCGCCAGCTGGTCGCGCGGAAACACCAGGGCCCAGTCGCCGCCCGCCCGCACTGCGGCCATGAACGCGTCGCTGACCAGCACCGACAGATTGAAGTTGCGCAGGGCGCCGACCTCGCCCTTGGCTTCGATGAAGCGATCGATGTCCGGATGGTCGCAGCGCAACGTACCCATCATGGCGCCGCGGCGCGCCGCCGTGGACAGCAGCGTGGCGCACATGGCGTCCCAGATCCGCATGTAGGACACCGGCCCGGAAGCGATGCCGCCGACCCGGCGGCAGTGCAAGTCGGCCGGGCGCAGGGTCGAGAAGTCACAGCCGATGCCCCCGCCCTGCTGCAGGGTCAACGCGCCTTCCTTCAACGCCTCGAAGATACCGGCCATGTCGTCCGGCACCGGCCCCATCACGAAGCAGTTGAACAGGGTAACCTCCCGCTCGAGGCCGGCCCCGGCAAGGATGCGGCCGCCGGGTAGGAAGCGCTGCGCACGCAGCAGGCCGAGGAAGCGCGTCTGCCAGAGCGCGGCGTCGCGGGTCTCGACCCCGGCCAACGCCCCCGCGACCCGCTGGGCGGTGTCGTCGTAGCTGTGCTCGCCGGGTGCCCGGTAGCGCTTCTGCCAGATGTAGTTCGAGAATTCGGAGCCCACGTGCACCGTGCCTTTCCCCAAAGCCTGCTTTTACTGTAGTGCACGCTCGGACACCCCGACATCCGTCTGACCGAAGACAAGAACAGGCCATGTTTCGCCGTGCGAACCCCCCGCAGCACGGATACTTCTACCTATCGTCCTGCCGACAGTGATAAGAACCGCCATGCCTCCGTCAGGTCTTCCCCGCGCGCGTCACCTGATCGTCCTCGCCGTGCTAGGCGCCGTGGGAGGGGCGGTCTGGTGGTCTAGCCGCCCCGAGCCGATCGACGTGCTGGTGGCCGACGTCGCGCGCGGTCCAGTCGAGCAGACCGTGGCCAACACCCGTGCCGGCACGGTCAAGGCCTGCCGGCGCGCCAAGCTTTCGCCGAGCGTCGGCGGACAGATCGCCCGCCTGCCGGTGAGCGAGGGCGACCACGTCAAGCAAGGCCAGCTATTGCTCGAACTCTGGAATGACGACCTGGCCGCGGAACTCACGCTGGCCGAGCGCGAGACCCGGATGTCCGAGGAAAACGCGCGCGCTGCCTGCCTCAAGGCCGCCGAGGCAGAGCGCGAGGCAGAGCGCCAACGCAAGCTGCGTGAGCGCAGGCTGGCGTCCGAGGAGGCGGTCGACCGCGCGGTGACCGCGGCCGCGACCACTGCCGCGGATTGCGAGGCGGCCCGACACCAAAGCAGCGTCCGCGAGGCACGGATGGCCGTCATTCGTGCGGATCTGGAAAAGACCCGACTGCTGGCGCCCTTCGACGGGGTGGTCGCGGAGATCAACGGCGAGTTGAACGAGTACGTCACGCCCTCGCCGATCGGGGCAAGGTACGGCGCATTGCGGACTTCGTACTCGACGAAGAGAAGCAGGCGCGCACCGTCGACGTCGAGGTCGAGTTCGACGCGGACGGCGAAACCCGCTTGCTCGCCGGCTACTCGGCCGACGTCGAGATCATCATCGAACGACACGACGACGTGCTCCGGTTGCCGACAGAAGCGGTGCTGGAAGGCAACGCGGTCTACCTGTTCGACGCGAACGCCGGCACCGTCCAGCGCCGGACCATCCAGACCGGGCTGTCCAACTGGGACCACACCGAAGTGCTGGGGGGGCTCGCCGAGGGCGCGCGCGTGGTCACCTCGGTGGGCCGTGAAGGCCTGACAGACGGGGTCCCTGCCCGCCTGGATGCGGACGCCGACGAATGATCGAACTCGACGGCATCGAGCGCCTGTTCCAGGTGGGCGACGAGACCGTGCACGCGCTGCGCAACGTCGCACTGGCCCTGGCCAAGGGCGATTACGCCTCGGTGATGGGGCCGTCGGGTTCCGGCAAGTCGACCCTGCTGAACATCCTCGGCCTGTTGGACCGGCCCGACGCCGGCCGCTACCGCCTGAACGGCGAAGAGACCACGACCGCGCCGGAAGAGCGGCGCGCCGAACTGCGCCGCCAGAACATCGGTTTCGTCTTCCAGGCCTTTCACCTGGTGCGCCGCCTGACCGCGGCCGAGAACATCGAGCTGCCGCTGACGCTCGCCGGTGTCGCCCCGCCGCGCCGGCGGGAGCGCCTGGCCGAGGTGCTCGAGGCGCTCGGTCTGGCCGACCGCGCCGGCCACCGGCCGGAGGAACTGTCCGGCGGCCAGCGCCAGCGCGTCGCCATCGGCCGCGCTATCGTCATGCGCCCTGCACTGCTGCTGGCCGACGAGCCGACCGGGAACCTCGACAAGCACTCCGGTGAGGAGGTTATCGAGGAACTGGAACGCCTGAAC
This sequence comes from Gammaproteobacteria bacterium, assembly GCA_037382265.1. Lineage (GTDB taxonomy): Bacteria > Pseudomonadota > Gammaproteobacteria > Chromatiales > Chromatiaceae > JARRQB01. Next base: position 7,155 of record JARRQB010000083.1, read on the forward strand.
GCGACCGGCATCACCCTGATCGTCGTCACCCACGACCCCGACATCGGGCGCCGCGCCCACCGTCGCATTCGCATGGTCGACGGCCGTATCGACGCGGAACTGGGGCGCGCTGGGGGAAGGCGCGCGGCTGTACGTAAAGCACGAATTCGAACAGCTCGGCACCCACCTGCTGATCGTGCTGCCGGGGCGCTCGGAGACCACGGGCGGCCCACCGCCGCTGCTCGGCGAAACCCCGCGCGACCTGACCTTGCAGGATGCGCTGGCGCTGCTGCGCCACCGCAGCATCCGTCGCATCGCCCCGATCAGCCTGGGCAACTCCCCGGTGTCGCACGGCAGTCTGGAACGGGAGGTGACGGTCATTGGTTCGACCGGAGATTTCTTCACCATTCGCCGCCTGGAGGTCGGCACGGGTCGCGCCCTACCCGCGGGCGACCCCGAGCGCATCGTCAACGTGGCCGTCATCGGCGCCAAGCTCAAGCAGGAGCTGTTCGGTAACAGGAGCGCGCTGGGCGCTTGGCTGCGGATCGACGACCGGCGCTTCCGCGTGATCGGCGAACTCGCCGACACGGGGCAGTCGCTCGGCCAGGACATCGGCGACATGGTGGTCGTCCCGGTGGCCAGCGCACAGGCACTGTTCGACGCGCCGTCGCTGTTCCGTATCCTCATCGAGGCGCGCAGCGCGGCTGACATCGGCGCCGCCAAGCGCGCGGCGCGCGATATTATCCGGGCCCGGCACGACGGTGAGGACGACGTCACCGTCATCACCCAGGACGCGCTGCTGTCGACCTTCGACGGCATCCTGCGCGCCTTGACTTACGCGGTCGGCGGGATCGCTGCGATCAGCCTGTCGGTGGCCGGAATCCTGGTGATGAACGTGATGCTGGTCGCGGTGTCGCAGCGCACCGCCGAGATCGGTCTGTTGAAGGCGCTGGGCGCCGCGGAGGGCCAAGTGCTGCGCATCTTTCTGATCGAATCCACGCTGCTCGCCGCGCTGGGTGCCGCAGCCGGACTGGCGTTGGCCTTCGGCGCGCTGTTCGTCGCCCGCCAGGCGTTCCCTTCGTTCCCGCTGATCGCACCCGCCTGGGCGCCGGTGGCCGCAACGCTCGTCGCCGTCGCCACAGGCATCGTGTTCGGCCTGATGCCCGCCCGGCGCGCCGCCAGGCTCGACCCGGTCAAGGCCCTGGCAGGGAGGTGAGGGAGCAGCCGGTACACGCGGACCCGCGAACCCCTTAGATCATCCAATGCTGGCCAGAGACTTCATTCACCTGACCCTGGGTGCCATCAAGGCCCAACGCCAACGCAGCCTGCTGACCGGGCTCGGTATCGCGGTCGGCATCGCAGCGGTGGTACTGCTCACCGCCCTCGGCAAGGGCGTGCAGCGCTTCGTGCTCGCGGAGTTCACCCAGTTCGGCACCAACCTGATCGCGGTGACCCCGGGCAAGACCAGCACCTTCGGCATGTCGGGTGCGGTCATCAGCACGGTGCGCCCGCTCAGCCTGGATGACGCCGGCGCGCTGCGCCGGCTGCCCGCGGTCCGGGCCGTGGTACCCGTCGTCCAAGGCAATGCCGCCGTCGAGTTCAGTGGTCGGACCCGCCGCACCATGGTCATCGGAACCGGCGCGGCGGCACCCGAAGTCTGGCGTATCCGTCCCGCGCTCGGGCGTTTCCTGCCGGACGACGACCCGCGCAGGGCACGCCCCTACGCCGTTCTCGGCAGCAAAGTCCACAGCGAACTGTTCGGTCGGACCTCGCCGCTGGGCGAGCGCATCCGCGTCGGCGGCGAGACCTACCGCGTGGTCGGCGTGATGGAGACCAAGGGACAGATGCTGGGCTTCGACCTGGACGACACCGTGTACGTGCCCATCGGCCGGGCGATGGCGATGTTCGACCGCGAAGGCCTGATGGAGGTCGACCTGCTCTACGACGACAGCGCGGACGCGGACGCCGTGGCGAAGCACATCAGGGAACGGCTGATCGCGCGCCACGGCCGCGAGGACTTCACCGTCATCACCCAGAACCAGATGCTCGACGTGCTCGGCTCGGTCTTGAACATTCTCACTGTCGCAGTCGCTGCGCTCGGCGGCATCTCGCTGTTGGTGGGCGGGATCGGCATCCTGACGATCATGACCATCGCAGTAAAAGAGCGCACCGCCGAGGTCGGCTTGCTGCGCGCGCTCGGCGCCGGCCGGCGCCAGATTCTGCTGCTGTTCCTCGGCGAAGCGGTCGTACTCGCAGGGCTCGGCGGGGTCGCCGGCCTGGGACTCGGGGCGGGCATCGCCTGGGCCACCCGCCTGGCGGTACCCGACCTGCCCGTGCACCTGGCGGGAAGCTTCGTGTTGATCGCACTAGCTATCGTGACCGGGATCGGCTTGCTCGCCGGGGTCCTGCCGGCGCTGCACGCGGCACGGTTGGACCCGGTAAGTGCGCTGCGCGAAGAATAATCCCCGCAAGCTAGACTTAGGACAGGAGCACTGCCGGAGGCAAGACCATGCATCGTGGTGGAGATGGGAACCCCGAAGCGCGAGATCGTGCGCGTGGCCGAACAACGCGACGTGGACTTGATCGTGCTAGGCAGTCACGGCCGCCACGGCCTGCAGTTACTGCTCGGCTCCACGGCCAACGGCGTGCTGCACCTCGCCAAGTGCGACGTGCTTGCGGTGCGGGTAGGCGAAGCCGAGTAAGGGTCAGACCGCCTTGTGCTCCGGCGGCGGCACCTCAAGGTCGAGTTCGAGCTCGGGGTCGGCTTGCGGCAGCAGTTCGACCGCCGCCTGGGTGGTCCTCGCCATGGGCACGAACTCCGTCTGTTCCTCGAGCGGCGGCGGCGCCCGCCGCGTCACCCGGTAAAGGCCGAACACGCCGAGCGCAATCAAAAACGCCGCCGACACCAACAGCAGTCCCGCGGGACCGACCCAGTCCATCGCCGCACCGGCGAGCGTCGGCCCGGCGATGGCGCCGAAGCCGAACACCAGCAGGAGGCCGCGCGTCGCCTCGAGGACCCGACCCGGCTCCAGGTGGTCGTTGGCGTGTGCCACGCTGATGCTGTAGAGCGAGAACAACAGCCCGCCGTAGACGAAGGCCGTCAGCACCAGCGCCGGAAAACCGAGCCCGATGGTTTGCGGTGCCAGCAGCGCGACGACGCCGCAGCTCAGGCTCACGCCGATCAGCACCGAACGGCGGTCGTGGCGATCGGAGAGATGCCCGATGGGCCACTGCAGCATGGCGCCACCCGCGATGGTGGCAGCCAGGAACCAGGCGATGCCGACGCGGTCCAGTCCGATGTCGCGCGCAAACACGGCGCCGACGCCCCAGAACGCGCTCGACGCCACACCGGCGACCAACACGCCCTGGAAGCCCAGCGGCGAGACACCATAAAGCCGACGCAGGTTGGCACCAGGGTCGGCCACCGGCTGGGGCTCGCGCACCCGGGTAACGGCGATCGGGATCAGCCCCAGCGTCACGAACAGCGCCGCGATGGCGAAGGGTCTGAGCGTGGCCGGGTCGGCAGCCAGCAACAGGAACTGCCCGCCGGCGAGTGCGCCCAGGGTCGACGCCGTGTACAGCCCGAACACCCGCCCACGGTAGCTGAAGCTCACCTGCTCGTTGATCCAGCTCTCGACCACCATGTAGAGGCCGAACATCGCGATACCGCCCACCAGGCGCAGCGCGACCCAGGCCCAAGCCGTCGGCAGCAGCCCCAGCGCGAGCGTGGTGGCGCAGGCGGTGGCGGCGAAGGCGGCAAACGAACGGATGTGGCCAACGCCCCGAATCGCTCGGGGGCAGAGGTAGCTGCCAAGGACGTAACCGAAGTAGTATCCGGACATGATCAGCCCGATGGTCAGCCCGTCGAAGCCCTCGATGCTGCCCCGGACGCCGACCAGCGTGCCCAACAGGCCCATGCCGACCAGCAGCACGGACAGGCCGGTAACGAGCACGAACAGCGTAAGCCTGGGGGAAGGCATAGTGGCATCGCGGGGCAGACAAGCTTTCTACTCTAGCGCCTCTCCCTCGCTTCCTCCAAGCGGCAACCGTCAGGCCAGCCAGGTCCGCGCATGGACAGCCTGACGCTGAGCCAACTCGACCTCTGGATCATCGCGGGCTATCTGGTCGCGGTAGCACTGATCGGTGCGCTGGCGGCCCGGCGCACCCACACCGCGCAAGATCTGTTTCTCGCCGGGCGCCGCCTGGGCGCGGTGCCGATCGGGCTCTCGCTGTTCGCCTCGAACATCTCCAGCACCACGCTGATCGGCCTGGCCGGCGCGGCGTACGCCTGGGGCATCGCCGTGGCCAACTACGAGTGGATGGCGGCCCCGGTACTGGTGTTCATGGCGCTGCTCGTCGCGCCGGTCTACCTGCGCGCCCGCATCACCACCGTGCCGGAGTTCTTCGAACAGCGCTTCGATCCGCGGGTGAGGCGCTACTTCTCGGCCCTGACCCTGTTCGCCAACATCGTCGTCGACACCGCCGGCACTCTGTTCGCCGGGGCGTTGGTGCTCTCGTCGTTGGTCCCGAACTTGAGCCTGGGCACCGCGGCGTTAGTGCTGGCCGCGGTCGCGGGCCTCTACACCGCCGCCGGCGGGCTCGCCGCCGTGGTCTACACCGATGTTCTGCAGGCCCTCATCCTGCTCGCCGGCTCCGCGCTGGTCGCCTGGACCGCTTACACCGCGCTTGGCGCCAGCCCCGAGGCGGTCGCCGCCGCCGCGCCCACGCCCGGCCATCTGAGCTTCTTTCTGCCCCTGGACGACCCCAACCTGCCCTGGCTCGGCACCCTGATCGGCGTACCCATCCTCGGGTTTTATTTTTGGTGCACCAACCAGTTCATCGTGCAGCGCGTCCTCGGTGCCCACTCCGTCGAGGCCGCCCGCTGGGGCATGCTGCTGGCCGCCGTGCTGAAACTGGCGGTGGTGTTCCTGATGGTGCTGCCGGGGGTCATGGCCCACGCCCTGCTGCCGCCGCTCGAAGACGGTGACCTGGTATTCCCCGCGTTGGTGTCGGAGCTGCTTCCGGCCGGTCTGACCGGGCTGGTGATGGCGGCGCTGGCCGCCGCACTGATGTCGTCGATCGACTCGACCCTGAACTCGGCCGCAACGCTGCTCACCTGGGACTGGGTCCGGCCGCTGCGGCCGGGAATGAGCGACCGACGCATCGCCTGGATCGGCCGCGGCGCGATCGTCGGCTTCATGTTTCTGGCCGCCGCCATCGCCCCGGCCATCGGCCGCTTCGAAGGCCTGTTCCAGTACCTGCAGACGGCCCTCGCCTACCTGGTGCCGCCCGTGGCCGCGGTGTTCCTGGCCGGTTTCTTCGCCCCACGGGTCGGCGCGCGCGCGGCCCTGCGCGGCCTGCTCGGCGGACACCTGGTCTCGGCGGCGCTGTTCGCGCTCTACCTGTCGGGGCTGTCGACGCTGCACTTCACGCTGATCGCGGGCATCTTGTTCGCGGCGTCGCTGGTTCTGACGCTGCTGCCGATCGGGCCACAGGAGACACCGGCAGACCGCCCCGGCTATCGGCCGGGCCTAACGGCGCCGGAAGGGCGGTTCGACTACCGCTGGGCCGCGGGCCTGGTGCTGGTGCTGACCGCGTCCCTGATCTGGCTGTTTCGCTGAGCCGCCGATCGCCTTCGATTCGGCCGTAGCCCCCGCTCAGGCAACCAGGCCGCGGCGCTGTAACGCGTGTAACTCGTCACGCACTCTGGCAGCCGCCTCGAACTCCAGCTCGCGCGCGTGTTCGTACATTTTCTTCTCGAGTTCGCGAATTCTGCGCGCCATCTCTCCCGGCGTCAGCGCCGCGTATTCGGCCTGCTCCTCGGCAGCCTTGGCGAACTTGCGGGCGGGCATCGGCGCGCCGGGATAGGCCGCCTCCATGATATCGGTGACCCGCTTCTGGATCGTGGTGGGCGTGATGCCGTGCTCGACGTTGTAGACGATCTGTTTTTCGCGACGGCGTTCGGTCTCGCCAATCGCCCGCTCCATGGAACCAGTCACTTTGTCGGCGTAGAGGATGGCCTTGCCGCGGGCGTTGCGCGCCGCGCGCCCGATGGTCTGGATCAGCGAACTCTCGGACCGAAGAAACCCCTCCTTGTCGGCGTCCAGGATGGCCACCAGCGACACCTCGGGCATGTCTAGCCCCTCGCGCAGCAGATTGATGCCCACCAGCACGTCGAACTCGCCGAGCCGTAGATCCCGGATGATCTCGACCCGCTCCACGGTGTCGATGTCCGAGTGCAGATAGCGCACGCGCACGCCGTGGTCCATCAGGTAGTCGGTCAGGTCCTCGGCCATGCGCTTGGTGAGCGTCGTCACCAGGATGCGGTCGCCGAGCGCCACGCGCGCGCCGATCTCCGACAACAGGTCGTCGACCTGGGTAATGGCCGGGCGGACCTCAACCTCCGGGTCGACCAGGCCGGTTGGACGGACCACCTGCTCCACGACTCGACCGGCGTGTTCGAGTTCGTATTTTGCCGGCGTCGCCGAGACGTAAATTGCCTGCGGGCGGCGCGCCTCGAACTCGTCGAAGCGCAGCGGCCGGTTGTCGAGCGCGGAGGGCAGGCGGAAGCCATATTCCACCAGCGTCTCCTTGCGCGAGCGGTCGCCGCGAAACATGCCGCCGAGCTGCGGAATGGTTACATGGGACTCGTCGACCACCAACAGAGCGTTCGCCGGAAGGTAGTCGAACAGCGTCGGCGGCGCCTCGCCGGCTTTCCGCCCCGAGAGGTAGCGGGAGTAGTTCTCGATGCCGGAACAATAACCCACCTCGACCATCATCTCGAGATCGAAGCGGGTGCGTTGTTCGAGCCGCTGCGCCTCGACCAGGCGGTGCTCGCGGTACAGGAACTCGAGCCGGTCCCGACGGTGAAGCGCGGCACCTTGCGGCGAAGCTCGCCGGTCAGGGGGTCGAACAGGCTGAGTTGCTCGATCTCGTCGTCGAACAACTCGACGCGCACCGCCTCGTCGTCCGACTCCGCCGGGTAGATATCGATCACGTCGCCGCGCACCCGGAAGGTGCCGCGCTCGAGCGCCATCTCGTTGCGCTTGTACTGGAGATCGGCGAGCCGGCGCAGGATGAGGCGCTGGTCGAGCACGTCGCCGCGCACCAGGTGCAGCACCATCTTGAGGTACTGTCGCGGGTCGCCCAGACCGTAGATCGCCGAGACGGTGGCCACGATGATGGTGTCGGGCCTCTCGAGGAGGGCCTTGGTCGCGGACAGGCGCATCTGCTCGACGTGCTCGTTGATAGAGGCGTCTTTCTCGA
>JARRQB010000084.1:0-10515 GCA_037382265.1 Gammaproteobacteria bacterium
GTTAGCCCCGCGGGCAGAGGCACCAGCCAGTCCCCCTTGACCCGGGCCCGGGCGGCGAAGCCGCCGTGGTGCACCTCGCCCACGCCGAAACCGTTCAGCACCACCTTGTCGCCGGGCCTAAACCCGGCGTGGCCGGACGCTGCGACCGTGCCGGCGAAATCGATGCCGGGGATCAGCGGCCAGCGACGGATCACCGGCGACCGCCCGGTCATCGCCAGGCCGTCCTTGAAGTTCAGCGCCGAGTACTCGACGTCGACCGTGACGTCGCCGTCCATCAGATCCCGGTCCGACAACTGGCGCAGCACGACGCTCTGGCCGTCGTCGGTCTTGGAAACGAGAAATCCTCGGAATGTGTCGGCCACCGGCAAGCTCCTGCGCAACAAAGTCCGGAGGCTATTGGTCGCCTGGACGGGTGTCAAACACGACGTCGGCGGCCAACCGGTTCGGCGCGCGGCGGCGCGGCCAGGCGGGAACCCTGAACCCCGGTCGATACCATTGGGGAGCGGGCGCGTCGGGCTATCGCACCTTCAACTTGATGTGTCGGTCCAATTGGCCTTGCTCGGTGAGGACCGCCCGATCACGCCCCGTTGGATCGCCCACCACCACGGTGGGCGGCTCACCGGCCGGTCGACGCACGAACCGGACCCGCCAACCGAACGCTTCGAGCCGCCGGAGCGCAAGCCGCTGCAGCTCGTTCAGGCGGGCCGCGAGGTCGTCCGGCACGGGCGTCTGCTTCAGGCGACGCTCGTGGGCTGCGGCCGCAGCCGCACGCGGGCTCAAAGGTCTGCTCGCCATCACGCCCCCCAAGGTCGGACTGCCGGTGTTCGATGCTTGGCGGCCATGCACGCCCATGCTTTAGCGTTGGCCAAGACGCTTTCCATGTTCGCTCGCGGGGCATGCCGGTCCCCGGAGGCGGTACGCTTTCGTCTGGTCGATAACACCCCGAGGAGGAGGACCATGCCGGAGAAGACGCTGCCCTTCACTGCGGTCCAGCCCGGATTCGCCAAGCAGATCAACTTCCCCCTGCACCCGGAAACGGTCGACGGAATACGGGTCGGCGGGATGCTCGAGGCGCTGCTCAGAGCCCTCTCGAGCGAGATCACCGCTAACGGCAGGGTCAGCGACGGCGACGTGCTGCAAGCCCTGTGCATGACGCTAGCCATTCGCATGCACATGGTCGAGGCGCCGATCGGTACGGTCCAACAGGTCGTGGCACAACTGCTCGAGCACGCCGACACCGCGGTGGCCAACGGCGTGGTCCGGCCGGCAGGCAAGGCTTGAGCCGGACGTGCGGCTGCACCGAACGCTGCTGTTGGGGCTGGCGATGTCAACGACGCCCGGTACCGGGACCAGTGCAGACTTGACCATCGACGACCGCCGCGACACCGGTCTGACCGCCAGCCACGGCGGCAGCTGGCGCCTGGTGACCGATCAGGTGATGGGCGGGGTATCGGACGGTCGGCTGCTGGGGGACCGTCACCAGGGGCGCGACTGTCTGCGCCTGCTCGGCTCGGTAAGCACCGCGAACAACGGCGGCTTCGTCCAGATGGTCTTGGACTTGGCCGGTGGCGAGGCCTTCGACGCGACGGCCTACACGGGCATCGCCCTGCTGGTCGCCGGCAACGGGGAAAGGTACAACCTGCACCTGCGCACCAGCGACGTGTGGCTGCCGTGGCAGTCCTACCGAGCGAGCTTCGTCGCCACGCCCGAGTGGCGCGAGCTGCGCATCCCGTTCACCGAATTCGAGGCCTACCGCACGAGCCGACGCCTTCGACCGGATCGGCTGGTCCGTCTGGGACTGGTCGCGATCGGCCGCGACTTCGAGGCAGACTTGTGCCTCGGCGGGGCCCGCTTCTATCGAGACGAAAACGGTACCGGACCGTGAGCTTCAACGGCCCGGCGTGTTGCGCGCTGGCGCGTCAATGAACCGGCCCGCCAATCGGGCGTGCACCGGCTTTGCCCCGACCGCAAGCCGCACCCGGGCATCAGGGGAGGACGTGGTCGCCGTGCAGACTGGCCGGCAGGGCGTAGAACCGTACGCTCGCGTCGTCGGAATTACTCATCATGCTCCGGCCGTCGGGCGACAGCGCGACGCGTTGGCCGCAAAGGGCATGTTTTTCGTACGTCGCGAGCGTCCGCCCGGTTGCGGGATCGAGCAGCAGCACGGAACTGTCGGTCTGGCGACTGATGGAGGCCACGAAACGACCGTCACGACTAAAAGCCAAGTGGTTCACGATGCCCCGGTGTGCGGTGGGCACCACGTCGAGCCCGGCACCGTCGCTGGGCCAGGAAAACAGCTCGAACCAGCCGGCACCCAGCAGACCGCCATTGGCGGGGTTGAACGACAGCGACCGCACGTGAGTCGGCGGCGGCTGGAGCGATTCGGCCGGGCCGCCGTCGCGCCAGCGCCAGACTCGCCGTGCACTGTCACCGGCGGCAAAAACCGCGGCCGTCGAGTCGACCGCTACCGCCGTGATCCTGCGCCCGGACAGTTCCCAACGCCCCAACGGGGTGCCGTCGATCGACCAATACGTCACCGAGCCGTCGGCATGGCCGAGCAGTATGCGGCGCGCATCGCCAAGCGCCTGGAAGCTGGTCACGGCGGAACCGGCCGAATAGGCCGAGACCAGTCCGCCTTGGAGGTCCCAGATGCGCACAAAGCCGTCGTGGCCGGTGCTCAAGACCCGCGTGCCGTCGGGGAGGAACATCAGACCGCTCAGGTCACCGTGGGGGGTTCGCCAACTGGTCAGCGGCGTTCCGTCGGGAAGACGCCACAGGCGGATTCGGCCGGCCCAGCCGCCGCTGGCCCCGAGCCGGCTGTCGGCCGAGATAGCGAGTGCGTTGCCCCCGCTGTGGGCGTCCTCCACGACCCGAATCGGCTCCAGCGGCGCTTGCCGGTAGGCGCAGCCCGTGATTCCGGCGCAAAGCAGGGCAAGGGCGCCCGACAGGCCGACGGCACGGACACGGGCACCCCGGATGCCGCGCGGAAAACACTGTTTGCGCATGAGTGCAGCTCACCTGGGCGAGGGACCCTGATTCTGCCAGCAACCCCGTTCCGAGCAAAACCGACCCGGCTATCCCGACCATGACGCCCGCACTGCAATCACTGGTGCGCTTCGTGCGGCAAAACCCGCGCCTGGCGGTACTGACGGGCGCGGGGATCAGCACCGGCTCGGGTATTCCGGACTACCGCGACGCCAGAGGCGAGTGGAAACGCCCCGCGCCGGTCCAACTCGCCGACTTCGTCAACCGGGAGTCGGCGCGGCAGCGTTATTGGGGGCGCAGCCTGGTGGGTTGGCCGTATTTTTGCGAGGCTAGGCCCAACGCAAGCCACGCCGCCCTCGCCGCGCTGGAGCGGGCCGACCATGTCCGGCAAGTCGTCACGCAGAACGTGGACCGGCTGCACCAGCAGAGCGGCTCGCGCCAGGTCATCGACCTGCACGGGCGGCTGGATCGGGTGGTCTGCCTGGGCTGCGGCGCGCAGACCTCGAGGGCGGCCTTGCAACAGTGGCTCGAGGACGAAAATCCGCTGTTCGCGGACCTGGCGGCCGAGCCGGCACCCGACGGCGATGTGCGACTGGACACCATGGACTTTTCCAGCTTCCGTGTCCCGTACTGCGCGGCCTGCGGCGGCGTCCTGAAACCGGACGTCGTCTTCTTCGGCGAAGGCGTGCCCAAGAGGCGCGTGGCCGCGGCGATGGCGGGCGTGCTCGGCGCCGACGCGCTGCTGGTCTGCGGATCTTCCCTGATGGTCTATTCGGGATACCGGTTCTGTCGGGCTGCCGCGGCGGCAGGCCTGCCGATCGCCGCCGTCAACCTCGGGCGCACGCGCGCCGACGACCTGTTGACGTTGAAGGTGGCGTCGCGCTGCGAAGTCGTACTAGCCGCACTGGCGAGCGGGCTAGCGGGCTAGCCGGCAGCGTCAGCGCCGGCAGGCGAGATCGCCCGGGTAGTCGACATCCGTCAGTACCCCGACGTCGTCGGTCGGCTCGAGAACCAACTCGGCGGCGTGCTCGGCGAGCAAGCGCCGCGCGCCCGCGTCGCCGGACAGGGTTGTCAGCTGATCCCGCCAATGCGCCGCGAAACCGACCGGGTGGCCGCGCCGCCCCCCGCAGACCGGAGCCACCAGCGAGGCCCCGTCGCGCAACCTGTCGGCCAACGTACGCACGGTTTCGAGACACACCCACGGCATGTCGGCGAGCGCGATCAACCACCCGCCTGCCGCGGCCGTGGCGCTGACGCCGGCGGCCAGGCTCGTCCCCATACCGGCATCGGCGCGCGGATTTTGCACGACCTCCAGGCCGGCAGCCGCGCAGGCCCGGATCAGGGCACGATCACCCGCCGATCACCCGCCGCGACGACCACCACCGTAGCGGGCACGGCCCGGGCCAGCGTGCGGGCCGCAGCGACGCCGATCGGTGACCCGTCGGGCAGCGGGTGCAGCAGCTTGGGGGCCCCGAATCGCCGTGCCGCACCGGCGGCGAGGACTACGCCCGCCAGGTCCGTCATCGGGGCGGACCACCGCGTGCGCCGTCTGGCACCGCGTTGCGCTCGGCGGTGATCTCCGCAAGGATCGAGACCGCGATCTCCGCCGGGCGTTTGCTGCCGATAGCGAGGCCGGCCGGGCCGTGAATGCGCTCGATCTGCGGTGAGCCATAGCCCAGCGCCAGCAGACGCTTGCGCCGCGCCCGCGCCGAGCGCGCCGAACCCAGTGCGCCGATGTAGAAGGCGCGCGACTCCAGCGCCGCGCTCAGGCCGAGGTCGTCCTGGCGGGGGTCGTGGGCCAGCGTGACGATCGCGGTGCGAGGCGCCTGCTCGCCGAGCCGCCGGACGGCGTCGTCGGGCATCTCGCGCGTGTACTCGACGCCCGCCAACGGGCCGGCCGGCTGGAATGCGTCGCGCGGGTCGCAAATGGTCACCCGGTAGTCGAGTTGCAGCGCCATGCTCGCCAGATGGCGCGCGAGCTGGCCGTCGCCGATGAGTAGCAGCCGCCAGGCCGGGCCGAAGGTCTTGACCACGGCGGCATCCGACACCCGGAAATCCGGCCCGCTCTCGACTTTCGTCAGGGTCGTGGCGCCGTTGGCCAAGTCCACCTCGCGCGCAACCAACTCGCCCGCGCGGATACCTGCCAGCAACTGCTCGAACGCGTCGGCCGAGCCGAGTTCCTCGACCAAGACCTCCAGCCGGCCGCCGCAGGGCAGGCCCATACGCGTCGCCTCCTGCCGGTCGACACCGAAGTCCACGCGGGTCGGACCCGGTCCCGCGACCTCTCCGTCAGCGTAGCGGGCAAGCAACGACTCCTCGACGCAGCCGCCGGACACCGACCCGACGTAGTGGCCTGCATCGTCCATAGCCAGCAGCGACCCGGGCGGGCGGGGCGACGAGCCCCAGGTCCGCAGCACCGTGACCAGCGCTACTCGGCGACCGGCCCGCAACCAATCGATCGCGGCAGCCAGGATCTCGACGTCGTCCGGTGGGGTGGTCATGCGCTTGCCCGGCCCCTCAGGCTGGGCGCAGATCGACGTCCTTCAGGGGTATTTGGCGAATGCGCCTGCCGGTAGCGGCAAAGACGGCGTTTAAAACGGCCGGGGCGGCGACGGCGATGGTCGGCTCGCCGATGCCGCCCCAGAAGCCGCCCGACGGCATGATGATCACCTCGACCTCGGGCATCTCGCCGATCAGCATCGAGCGGTAGGTGTCGAAATTGCGCTGCTCCACGCTACCACCCTCGATGGTACAACCGCCGTACAGCAGGGCCGACAGACCGAACACGAACGACCCCTCCACCTGCGCCTCGATCTGCTGCGGGTTGACCGCGTAGCCGGGGTCGGTCGCCGCCACGATGCGGTGGATCTTGAGCCTGCCGCCGTCGTCGACCGACACCTCCGCACAGGCGGCGACGTGGCTGGCGAAGGCCTTGCAGACCGCAAGCCCGCGGTGCACACCCGCGGGCGCCGGCCGGCCCCAGCCGGCTCGTTCGGCGACCGCGTCGAGCACGGCAAGGCTCTTGGGGTGATTGGCCATCAGCTTCCGCCTGAACTGCAACGGGTCCCGGCCGGCGGCGTGCGCCAATTCGTCCAGGAAGCACTCCAGGTAGATCGCATTCTGGTTCACGTTGACGCCGCGCCAGAAGCCCGGCGGTACCGGCGGGTTGCGCATCGCATGCTCGACCAGCAGGTTGGGAACCGTGTAGCTGATGGCGTGATCGCCCTCGGGCAGCAGCCCCAGGAAGGTAAACATGTCGACGCCGTTCTGCATCCACGCCGGGTTGACCGAGGCCAGGATCGACTGGCCCGAAATCCGGACATGCAGACCCGTCAGGTCGCCGTTCGCGTCCAGTCCGCCGATCAACCTGGCCTTGGTGATCGGGTGATAGGCGCCGTGCTGCATGTCCTCCTCGCGCGTCCACAACAGCTTGACCGGCGTACCGGGCAGCTGCTTCGCGATGGCCACAGCCTGCTTGACGAAGTCGTGGAACGCGCCGCGTCGGCCGAAGCCTCCGCCCAGGTGGATCTTGTACACCTCGCACTGGCCGGCCGGCAGACCGGCCGCCTCCGCGGCGGCCTGCAGGGCGGCCTCACCGTTCTGGGTCGGACACCAGACCTCGCAGCGCTCCGCGGTCCAGCGCGCCGTGGCGTTCATGGGCTCCATGGTCGCGTGGTTCTGGTAGGGGTAACCGTAGGTGGCCTCGACCGTCTTGACCGCACCGCGAAGGGCCGCTTTGGCATCGCCCACCCGGTTGCCCTCGAACGCGTCTTCGGCAGCGAGCCCCTCCTCGAGCATGACGTCGATCGAGGCACTGCTGACCGCGGCGTTCGCTCCCTTGTCCCAAGTGACCGGCAAGGCGTCCAACGCCTTCTTTGCCTGCCACCAGGTGTCGGCTACCACCGCTACGGCGTCTTCGCCGACGCGCACGACCTTGTGCACGCCGGGCATCCCGCGCACCTTGGCCTCGTCGTACGCCGCGAGCTTGCCGCCGAACACCGGGCAGGCCCTGATGGCCGCATTGAGCATTCCCGGCAGCTGCAGGTCGGCGGCGAATACCTGTTTTCCGGTCAGCTTGTCGGCGGTGTCCAGCCGCTTTACCGGCTGACCGATCAGCTTCCAGTCCTTCGGGTCCTTGAGTTCGACCTGTTCCGGAGGGAACAGCCCGGCCGCGACGGCGGCCACCTGGCCATAGGTCGTGGTTCGTCCCGTCGGACCGTGGGTGATCACGCTCGCCGCCGCACGGCATTCGCTGGCCGGCACGCCCCAGCCTTCGGCAGCGGCCTCAATCAGCATCTCCCGGGCGACGGCACCCCCCTTGCGCACGTAACTGTGGCTGCCGCGGATGCCTTGGCTACCGCCGGTGGAGAAGCTGCCCCAAACGCGCCCGCGGGCCAGGCTCTGGCCCGGCGTCGGGTATTCGGTGGTCACCTTGGCCCAGTCGCACTCGAGCTCCTCGGCCACGAGTTGCGCCAACCCGGTCAGGGTGCCCTGCCCCATCTCGGAACGCGCGATGCGGATGACGACCGTGTCGTCCGGCTCAATGACTACCCAGGCGTTCACCTCGGGGACCGGACCGGACGACTCCGAACCCGCCGCCAGGGCGCTGCCGGCAAGCGGGAGATACAGACCGAGCGAGAAGCCGGCGCCGGTGGCGGTCGTGCGAATCAGGAACTCGCGGCGCGAGATGTTCACGCGTTCGGTCTTCATCACGACTTTTCCCCCTTTTGGAGTTCGGCGGCCAGGTGGATGCCGCGCCGCACGCGATTGAAGGTTCCGCAACGGCAGATGTTGGTGACGCTCGCGTCGATGTCGGCATCACTGGGAGAGGCGTTGTCGGCGAGCAGCGCGGCGGCACTCATGATCATGCCCGGCTGGCAGTAGCCGCACTGCGGTACGTCCAGTTGTTCCCAGGCCTGCTGCACCGGGTGGCTCCCGTCCGGGGACAACCCCTCGATGGTCGTGATCCGCCGTGCCTCCCCGAGGGCGGCGACGGGGATGACGCAGGAGCGCACTGCCTTGCCGTCGATGTGTACCGTGCAGGAGCCACACAGACCGATGCCGCAGCTGTACTTGGTCCCCGTCAACCCCAGCTGCTCGCGCAGTACCCATAGCAAGGGGGTGGACCCGTCGACGTCCACCACGACGGTCGCCCCGTTGATGTTCAGTTTTGCCATTTGCGAAACTCCACGGTGAGTGTGGGCTTGAAGCCGCTGTGAGCAAGGGCTTCACTATGCCCTAACGCCCCCGAAGCGCGTCAATCCTGGTGGGCGCCGCGCCAGCCGACTCCGCGGCTGGCGGCGGGGCCAAGTCGACCACGGGAGGAAGATCTGCGATGGCTGCGACATTCGATCTCCGGCGGCGCATGCTGCTGGCCGGCGGCGCGGGTCTGCTGGCACTGCCGCTTGGCGCCACCCCACGCCAGCCGACCCCGTCCCAGACCGCCGGGCCCTTCTATCCCCGGACACCGCCGCTTGACCAGGACAACGACCTGACGCGTATCGCCGGGCGCGAGGGTGTTGCCGAGGGGCGGATCAGCGATCTCAGTGGGCAGGTACTGGATAGCAATGGCCGACCGCTGAGCGGCCTACGGGTCGAGATCTGGCAGTGTGACGCCCACGGCCGCTACCGCCACCCGGGCGACCGCCAGGCGGCACCCATGGACCCGAATTTTCAAGGCTTCGGCAAGACCGTGACCGACTCATCGGGCCGCTACCGGTTTCGCACCATTCGGCCCGTCCCCTACCCCGGGCGAACGCCGCACATTCACGCCGCCGTCTTCCGTGAGGGCGAGCGGCCGTTCGTCACGCAGATCTACGTCGCTGGCGAAGCGGGAAACCAGGAGGATTTCCTGTTCCGTCGCATCCCCGAGGAGTTGCGGCGGCTGGTCCTCGCCGACTTCGCGCCGGGGAGCGAGGCGGAGCTGAGCGCCCGGTTCGATTTCGTCCTGGCCGAACCCCTGGCGGACGCGGCGGCGTGAGGGCGCCAGGGCGGGCGGAGTCCGGCCGGCGCGCCCGCTGCAGCCGTTTCGCCCTGGCCTCGACTGCAACGACGGGCTGACACGAACGATCGGCCACGCAGGCTCGCAGACATGCGCTGTACCGTCGGGCAGCCGCCCAACCCCCTTGGGGTCGTCGCTGTCCAGCACGGCACCGCCGGCATCGCCCACGACGTGGCGCCGGCCCCCACCGTCCAAGGGGTGCGGCGCCGATCGCCAGTTTACGGGTGACCGCCGGGAACCAACACCGCCGGGTCGTACAGCACGCCGTCTTTCATCACGCGATGGATGCGTTGCGTATTGCGAATGTCCCGCAGCGGATCTTCGTCCAGGATGACCAGGTCGGCGGCCTTACCGGGTTCTATGCTGCCGAGCCGGTCCGCGCGCCCCATGGCCTGCGCGCCCCCCAGCGTTGCCGCCCGCAGGACCTGGTGCGGCGTCATGCCGGCACGTCGCATCAGTTCGAGTTCGCGATGCAGGGCCGGCCCGTGTAGGGCGCCGATGTTGCCCGCGTCACTCCCGGCCGCCACCGTCACGCCGGCATCACTCACCCTGCGCAGGTTTTCCAGAGCGACGTCGCCGGGCCGGGTGACCGCTCTGCGGCGTGCCTGCGGGAACAATCGCGCAAGGTGTGCGTAGCTGGCAATGACCTGTGGATCACCGACGCGCCGTTCGATGTCGGTCAAATCCACGTTCATGCCGAGTACCTCTTGGTAACCCTCCTCCACCATCAGGGTGGTGACATAAACGACGTTTCCAGCCTTCAAGCCGTCGATGAAGTCCGCGTCCAGGGGCTCGTCGATGACGCTGTGCACGAGGACGTCGACGCCCGCGTCGAGCATGGCTCTCGCCAGCTCCCGTTGGGGCGCGTGTGCGGCCACCGGCAACCCGACGGCATGCGCCTCGTCCACGGCGGCGCGAATCCACGGCAACTCCTGTTGGAGGTCGAGGTCGAGAGACTCCGGGTACCAGATCTTCAGCAGGTCGGGCCGATACGCGCTCAGCCGGCGGACCTGCTCTCGCGCCTGCTGCGGCGTGCGGACGATGACGCCCGGCGGGTCGACCTCCATCAGTGCATCGTTCAACTGCGGCGCCAGTCCGGGTCCGGCAACGGCAATTTCCGGAGCCCAGGGCATGCCCGCCGCGGCATCGCGCTCGGCGAAGATCCAGTGCGGTCCGGCCATGTCGATCACGCCGGTCACGCCACTGGCCAGGTAACGCGCCCAGGTCTGTGGCAGGCGCGCGCGCAGCCAGGCAATCTCCCGCTCGCGCGGCCACCAACGCCCGAGGTCGATCACGTCCGGCCTGGTGTACAGACTCGCCGACTGAAAGAAATGCACGTGGGCGTCGATCAACCCGGGGATCAGCCACTTGCCGCGCACGTCGATCAACTCGACGTGGTCGGGGAGTTCGAACTCGCCGACCCGCCCGACGCGCTCGATGCGCCCGTCTGCCAGCACGACCACCGCATCAGGTACCGGCACGGCCGCCGTCCCGTCGATCAAGGTGCCGCCTACCAGTGCCTGTGAAGG
>JARRQB010000085.1:0-6077 GCA_037382265.1 Gammaproteobacteria bacterium
CGCCGCCGCGCCAGGTCTCGACCGAGTGCGCGTGTCCGAGGCGATGCAGTTCGGTGTACGCGCGAATCATCTCGGTCGTCAACCAGGTGCCGGTGCCATCGTCGCGCGGACCGGCGCAGCCGTGAATCACCGCCTCGAAGGCCCGGTCCATGGAGACCTGAAAGCGGCCGCGGCGCAGCGTTCGGCGTAGGCTGCGCGAAACGTGGAGTTGCTCGGGGTAGAGCACCAGGCGGGTCGCCGGTGCCCACCACAGGATCGGCTGGCCGTCGCTGTACCAGGGAAAGATCCCGCGCCGGTAGGCGTTCAGCAGACGGGCCGGCGCCAGGTCGCCCCCCACGGCCAGCAGGCCGTCGGGGTCGCGCTCCGCGGCGGCGGTGTCCGGAAAGGGCGCGGCGGCGTTGTCGGCATCGAGCAGATAGATCATCCGGCGGGTTCTTCGCTGCGGTACGGACTGCGCTCGGCCAGCTCCCGCATGTACTCGCGCATGCCTTCGGTTTCGTGTTCGAGGAACTGCCCGACCGCCGTGGCGAAGCCGGGGTTCGCCAGCCAGTGCGCCGACCAGGTGGCGGTCGGCATAAAGCCCCGGCTGATCTTGTGCTCGCCTTGGGCGCCGGGCTCGAAGCGGGCCAGACCGCGCTCGATACAGTAGTCCAGGCCCTGATAATAGCAGGCCTCGAAGTGCAGGCTGTGGTAGTCGGCAAAGCAGCCCCAGTGGCGTCCGTAGAGGCTGTCCTCGCCGACCAGATCAAAGGCGGCCGCCACCATCCGCGGGCCGGCATAGGCGGCGACCAGCAGGACGGTCTCGGGTGCCTGCTCGGCAAGCGCGAGAAAGAAGTCAAGCGACAGCGTTGGCAGGCCGCCGCGCTTGTCGAAGGTGGACTCGTAGAGCCGGTGGAAGGTCGCCCAGTGGGCCTCGCCGGCCTCGCCACCGTGCAGGCGGCGCAGTTCGATGTGCTGTTCGCTCACGCGGCGGCGCTCGCGCAACACCTTCTTGCGTTTGGCCGAACTGAAGCTGCCGAGGAAATCGGCGAAGTCGCGATAGCCGCGATTGTCCCAATGGAACTGGCAGCCGAGCCGTCGCGCGAAGCCGAGGTCCTCCAGTGTGTCGGTCTCCTCGTTGGTGGTGAACAGCCAGTGCAGCGACGAGACGCGGAGTTCGCGCGCCAGCCCGAGACCGGCTTCAACGAGGCGTGCCCGGGTGTCGGCGGGAGCGTCCGGCGCGCAGAGCAGCTTCGGGCCGGTGGCGGGCGTGTATGGCGAGGCGCTCACCAACTTCGGGTAGTACTCGAGGCCCGCGCGGCGGTAAGCGTCGGCCCAGGACCAATCGAACACAAACTCCCCATAGGAGTTGAACTTCAGGTACAGCGGCGCCGCCGCCACCAGGCGGCCCCGCGCGTCGCGCATCAACAGGTGCTGCGGCAGCCACCCGAAGCGCTCGCCGAGGCAACCGTGCTGCTCGAGGCCACGCAGAAAGGCGTAACGCAGGAACGGGTAGCGGGCGGGCACCAGCGCGTTCCATGCGTCGGCGGTCACGCCGGCGAGGGAGCTGGCGACGTCGACACGGAGGTCCGCGGCGGATGGCGGGTCGACCTGGGGCATGATCCAAAGCTAAGGTCCCGGCCGGCCGGGATCAACCACGGAAAGCCCGGGATCCGCCATCCCGAAACCCGAACGGGCGAGCGGCGGACGCCGCGCCTAGCGAGCTAGCACTGGGCGTCGAGGTATTTCTCGGCGTCCAGGGCAGCCATGCAACCGCTGCCGGCGGAGGTGACTGCCTGACGGTACACGTGATCCATGACGTCGCCGGCGGCGAATACGCCGGGCACGGAGGTCGCGGTGGCGTTGCCATCGGTGCCGCTGTGCACCTTGATGTACCCGTTGTGCATTTCCAACTGGCCGGCGAACAGGTCGGTGTTGGGGCGGTGGCCGATCGCGATGAACACGCCCTGCAGGTCGATGTCGGTGGTCGCGCCGGTCTTGACGTTCTTGATACGCATGCCCGTGACGCCGGTGTGGTCGCCGAGTACCTCGTCGAGCACCGAGTCCCAGGCTATCTTGACGTTGCCGTGCTCGGCTTTTTCGAACAGCTGCGACTGGAGGATTTTCTCCGCGCGCAGCGCGTCGCGCCGGTGCACCAGCGTTACCTCCGAAGCGATGTTCGACAGATACAGCGCCTCTTCCACGGCGGTGTTCCCGCCACCGATCACGGCGACCTTCTGGTCACGGTAGAAGAAGCCGTCGCAGGTGGCGCAGGCCGACACGCCCTTGCCCTTGAAGGCTTCCTCGGACGGCAGACCGAGGTACATGGCAGAGGCCCCGGTGGCGATGATGAGCGCGTCGCAAGTGTACTCCCCCGAGTCGCCGACCAGTTTGAGCGGCCGACTGGACAGGTCGGCGGTGTGGATGTGGTCGAAGCTCATCTCGGTGTCGAAACGCTCCGCGTGCTTGCGCATGCGCTCCATCAGGTCCGGCCCCAACACCCCGTCGTTGTCGCCGGGCCAGTTGTCCACGTCGGTGGTGGTCATGAGCTGGCCGCCCTGCTCCAGTCCGGTCACCAGGACCGGGTTCAGGTTGGCACGCGCGCCGTAAACCGCAGCCGTGTAGCCGGCCGGTCCGGAGCCGAGGATCAGCAAACGGCAGTGCTTGGATTCGCTCATGGGCATAAACTCCACACGCTTTGACTCGACGAATACCGGCCGCCACGAAACCGGCGGCGCGCGTCATACTACGGGCAACCACGGCGCCTGGTAAAGGAGGCTGTATGCGTATCGGGATACCACGGGAAATCAAGATCTTGGAAGGCCGGGTCGGGCTCGTTCCGGCGGCCGCCGGCTCGCTGGTCGCGGCCGGGCACGAGGTGTTACTGGAACAGGGCGCGGGTCGGTCGAGCGGCTTCGACGACGACTTCTACGCGCGCCTCGGGGTGCGGGTCGTGCCGGATGCGGCGGCGTTGTACGGCGGCGCGGACCTCATCGTCAAGGTGAAGGAGCCGGTAGAGCCGGAGATCGACCTGCTCGAGTCGCGCCACCTGCTGTTCAGCTTCCTGCATCTGGCGGCGTTGCCGGAACTGACCCGCCGACTGTGCGACATCGGCCTGACCGCGATCGGTTTCGAGACCGTGGAGGAGCACGGCACCTTGCCGCTGCTGGCGCCGATGAGCGACATCGCCGGACGCATCGGCATCCAGGTCGGCGCACATCTGTTGCACGGGCCCGCCGGCGGCAAGGGTCTGCTGCTCGGCGGTATGCCTTCGGTAGAGCGCGGACACGTGGTGGTGATCGGCGCCGGCCATGCGGGCGGCAACGCCGCCCGGGCCGCGGCGGCGCTCGGTGCGCAGGTCACGGTGTTCGACAAGGCGGCTGCAAAGCTGGCGGCGATGCACGCCCTCGGCCCGAACGTGACCGCCCTGTACCCTTATCCTCGCCTGCTGGCCGAGGCGGTTGCCGAGGCCGACCTGCTGGTCGGTGCCGTGCTGATTCCGGGGGCGAAGGCGCCTCACCTGATCTCCCGCGAGCAGGTCGCGACCATGGAGAAGGGCAGTGTCGTTGTCGATATCGCGGTCGATCAGGGCGGTTGCGTGGAGACGACCCGACCGACGACCTACGATGCGCCGACCTTCGTCGCCGAGGGCGTCACCCATTTCTGTGTCACCAACATGCCGGGCGCCGTGCCGCGTTCGGCCTCGGACGCGCTGTCGGCGGCGCTGATCCGCTTCGTGCACCGTCTCGCGGAGACGGACTGGGAGCGCGACCCAGCGCTGGCCTCCGGGGTGAACGTGCGCGGCGGCCGGGTGGTGCATCCCGCACTGCTGTGAAATAATGTGAATCTACCCGAAAAAATGCCCTCATCTTTCTGTTTTAAAGCATCATTTACTGACCCTTTCCGTGCACGCCTCCCTCAGTAAACGCCTGCGCGAAGGCGCCTTCCTGCTGCTGCTGGCCGTCGGCGTCTATTTCCTGCTGGCGCTCGGGTCGTTCTCTCCGGAGGACCCGGGTTGGGCCTATATCGGCCCGCGCGAGCAGGCACAGAACGCTGCCGGCCCGATCGGGGCCTGGCTGGCCAGCGTGCTCTACTCGTTGTTTGGTCTGCTCGCTTATCTGCTGCCGCTGATCGTCGCCTGGAGCGGCTGGCTGGTGTACCGCGAGGCCCGCGAAGGCGAGCGGTCCAATCTGCAGCTGGCCGCCGTCCGCTGGTTCGGCTTTTTCGTGACCGTGGTCGCTGGCACGGGGCTGGCCACCATGCACGTGGGCGACGGCGATATCGGCCTGCCGGCGGGCTCCGGTGGCATTCTCGGCAAGGCGGTGGAGAGCGGTCTGGTCAGCCTGGTCAGCGACATCGGCGGTTCGCTGTTGTTGCTGGCGGTCTTTCTGGTCGGTGTGACGCTGCTGACGGGACTCTCCTGGCTGTCGGTGATGGACTGGATCGGCGCCATGACGCTCGAGGGCTACCGCCGCGCGCTCGAGCTCGCCGGCAGGCTGGGCGAGCGCCGCGAAGCCAATCGCATGCGCCAGGAGCGCGCGGACGTCGTCAAGAAGGAGAAGCAGCGCACCGAGAACCGCGAGCCGCCGCGAATCGAGCCGGTGGTCACCGAGATCAAGTCCAGCGTGCGCATCGAGAAGGAACGTCAGATCCCGCTGATCGAGCCGGCGCCCAACACCGCGCTGCCGCCGCTGTCGTTGCTCGACCCGCCTAGGCACAGCGGCAAGGCCCTGTCGGAAGAGGCGCTCAAGGCCTTGGGGCAGCAACTCGAACTCAAGTTGGCGGACTTCGGGGTGTCGGCCGGCGTGGCGGCGATCCACCCGGGGCCGGTGGTGACGCTGTTCGAGCTGAACCTGGCGCCCGGCACCAAAGCCAGCAAGGTGACCAACCTGTCCAAAGACCTGGCCCGAGCGCTGGCGACCGTCTCGGTGCGCGTCGTCGAGGTCATTCCGGGCAAACCGGTGATCGGGATCGAGATTCCGAACGAGCACCGGGAAGTGGTATTCCTGAGCGAGGTCCTGCGCTCGGAGGCTTACGACCGCTCGAAGTCGCTGCTGACGCTGGTCCTCGGCAAGGACATCGCCGGCAACCCGGTGGTTGCCGACCTCGCCAAGATGCCGCACGCGCTCATCGCGGGTACCACGGGTTCGGGCAAGTCGGTTGCCATCAACGCCATGGTGTTGAGCCTGCTGTACAAGGCCAAGGCCGACGAAGTGCGGCTGATCATGATCGACCCCAAGATGCTGGAGCTCTCGGTCTACGAGGGCATTCCGCACCTGCTCACGCCGGTGGTGACCGACATGAGCGAGGCGGCGAACGCGCTGCGCTGGTGCGTCGGCGAGATGGAGCGGCGCTATCGCCTGATGGCCACACTGGGGGTCCGCAACATCACCGGCTACAACAAGAAGGTGCGCGACGCCGCAAAAGATGGCCAGCCGATCAAGGATCCGCTGTTCCAGCCCGACCCGACGCTGGACGAACCGCAAGAGGCGCCGGAACTCGATCCCCTGCCGTACGTGGTGGTCATCATCGACGAACTGGCCGATATGATGATGGTCGTCGGCAAGAAGGTCGAGGAGCTGATCGCCCGACTGGCCCAGAAGGCCCGTGCCGCCGGCATCCACCTGCTGCTGGCCACCCAGCGGCCGTCGGTGGACGTGCTGACCGGGCTGATCAAGGCCAACATCCCGACCCGGATGGCCTTCAAGGTGTCCTCCCGCGTCGACTCGCGGACCATCCTCGACCAGATGGGCGCCGAGCACCTGCTCGGGCACGGCGACATGCTGTACCTGCCCCCCGGCGGCAGCATCCCCCAGCGCGTTCACGGCGCGTTCGTCGATGATGCCGAGGTCCACCGCGTGGTCGACTTCCTGAAGCAGTTCGGCCCGCCGAGCTACATCGACACCGTGCTCCAGGATGCGGGCGAGCACCTCCCCGGCATCGACCCGGAGCCCCGCGGCGGCGCCGCCGGCGACGTCGAGGACCAGGACCCGCTGTTCGACGAGGCCGTGCAGATCGTCATCGAGACCCGCCGTGCGTCGATCTCCGGCGTCCAGCGCCGACTAAAGATCGGCTACAACCGCGCCGCACGGATGGTC
>JARRQB010000086.1:0-13716 GCA_037382265.1 Gammaproteobacteria bacterium
CTCGGAAAGCGGCGACACCCTGGCGGCGCAGCGGCTGCGCGACCTGCGCGGCGCGCGCGACGACCTCGAACGCCGTGTCCACGACCTTCGCCTGACCCGCCCGGTAACCATGCAGAGTCTGCCGAGCATCCGCCTGGTGCAGGAGAACGACAAATCGCTGGTCGGCAAGATCAACTCGACCCTGGTCAACACGGTGCCGTTGTGGCGCCAGCAGTTGGCGCAGGCGGTCACCATCCATCGCTCGCGCGCCGCGGCCGAGACGGTCGCTGCCGCCTCGGACCTGAACAACGAGCTGTTGCGCGCCAACGCGGACAATCTGCGCCAGGCGAACGCCGAGACCCGGCGTCAGACGGAACGCGGGGTGTTCGACATCGAGGCCGTGGCCGAAGCCAACCGCACCCTGATCGCGACCATCGAGGACAGCCTGCGCATCGCCGAGGAAGGTCGCGCGGCGCGGGCGAAGGCCAACACCGAACTGCAGGCACTCGAGCACCAGCTGCGCGAGTCCCTGGCGGCCGCGAGCGCCCGCGAGGGGCGGACGGGTGCGGAACAGCGCCCGGCCGCAACCGATTGAGGGCGAGAGACGTGGCCAACTACCGAATCGCGGTCATCCCGGGCGACGGCATTGATTCGACTGGTCGTGCGCGACCTACCAGCGCACGGGCCGCATGATGCCGGAGGACGGCCTCGACCAACTGCGCGACTTTGATGCGATCTTCCTGGGTGCGGTCGGATTCCCCGGTGTGCCCGACCACATCTCGCTGTGGGGACTGCTGCTGCCGATCCGGCGCGCCTTCGACCAGTACGTCAACCTGCGACCGGTACGCCTGTTCGAGGGCGTGCCCTGTCCGCTTGCCGGCAAACAGCCGGGGGACATCGACTTCTACGTGGTGCGCGAGAACGTCGAGGGCGAGTACTCGTCGATCGGCGGCATCCAGTACGAGGGCACCGAGCACGAGGTCGTGGTGCAGCAGAGCCTGTTCACCCGCCGCGGCACGGACCGCATTCTCACCTACGCCTTCGATCTGGCGCAGAGCCGCCCGGCGAGGCACCTGACCTCCGCGACCAAGTCCAACGGCATCTATTACTCCATGCCGTACTGGGATGCCCGGGTGGCGGAACTGGCGAAGGCCTACCCGGAGGTCCGGGTCGACCAGTAGGCCTACCCGGAGGTCCGGGTCGACCAGTACCACATCGATATTCTCACCGCGAACTTCGTGCGCATGCCCGAGCACTTCGACGTGGTGGTCGGATCCAACCTGTTCGGCGACATCCTCTCCGACCTCGGCCCCGCATGTGCCGGTACCATCGCCATCGCGCCCTCGGCCAACATCAACCCGGAGCGCACCTTCCCCTCGATGTTCGAACCCGTGCACGGCTCGGCGCCGGACATCGCGGGCAAGGGCATCGCCAACCCGCTCGGCACCATCTGGGCCGGCGCCATGATGCTGCAGCACCTCGGCCACCCGGAGGTGCACGACACCTTGCTGGGTGCCATGGAAACGGTGCTGCGCGAGGGCGCGCATCTCACCCGCGACATGGGCGGTACGGCGGGCACGCGAGAACTGTCGCAGGCGATCGAGGACGCGATCGGCCGCTGATCAGCGATGCAGGCGTCGATCGACCTGGGCGCGCCAGACTGCCCAATCCTCCTGTGTCCAGTGCTCGGTGTCCGTGGGCTCGACCGGATCGGAGGTCTCCACAGAACCGGTCGCCCGGTGCGTCGCCGGCCGGTCCGGGTTGGCCTTGAGGAAAAACCACAGCATCAGACCAAAGGCGGCGGCGAGGATGAGCAGGCGGGGGAGAGGCATGGGTTCTTTTCCCTGTGGGTGATTACGCCAGACCGGCGAGCAGCGCCCGCAGCGTGCGGGACCTGAACTCCCGGCGGTACAACACGGCCACTACCCAGCTGCTGGCGACCATGAACAGTAGCGGGTGCACGAACCAGGTCAGCAGCGCGAGACTGAAGTAATAGGCGCGCAGGACCAGGTTGAAGTTGTAGATCGCCAGCCAGACCACCCGGGCGAGGGCCTCGCCGTGGCGCTCGCGTTCCTCTTCCGGCCCCTTGCCGGCCAGCGGCGCGCTGCCGACCAGAATGGACGCGAAGCCCCATTGCCGCATGCACCAGGTGAAGGTGAAGAAGGCGTAGGCAAAGATCAGCACCATCAACAGGATGCCGAATTCCCAGATCTGGCGGGTGACGTGCTGCACGAAGGGCAGGTCGGAAAGAAACGTGATCGCCTTGTCGGTCGAGCCGATAGCCGTCAAAAGCCCCGCGATGATGAGCAGACTGCTCGACGCGAAGAAGGTCGCGCTGCGGCCGATGTTGGCGATCACCGAGGTGTCGACCATGCGGATGTCCCGCTCGTAGATGACGACAATCCACTGCTTGATGTGCGCGTGCAGCGCGTCCTGCAAACGCCGCCGTTTGCCCGAGCGAAAGCCGGAAAAAAGCGTGTAACCGACCCAGCAGGCCCCGAACCACACCAGCGACAGCCCGTCGAGCCACGAGACGTCAACGCTGAACATCGTTCTTTCCGGTCACCTTGGCCATCGCGCTTCGCCGCACCACCAACCGGGGTCATGTTACCGCAGCGGGACGGGATTGCCCGTCTCGGGTTCCTCCGAGCGGCGAGGCTCCGCGCGACTGCCGGAGGCGTGACGCTTGCAGCTTGACGCAACGCGCGCGATGCTGAACGGCGAGGCATTGACGCAACCAGGACGACACCGCCGCGGTTCGACATGAGCGTAGATCTTTCGCAAGCGGCCGTGCTGCTCGTCCTCGGCTATGCCGCCGGCATCATCAACACCTTGGCGGGCGGCGGTTCCAACCTGACCTTGCCGGCCTTGATGGTGCTCGGCATGCCTGCCGACGTCGCGAATGCAACGAACCGCGTCGGCATCTTTCTCCAGACGCTGTGGGGGGCGAAGAGCTTCCATGCGCACGGCGAATTGCCATTGGGCGACATTCGCGGCATCTTCGTCCCGCTCTCCGCCGGCGGGATTATCGGCGGCCTCCTGGCTTCTTACGCGCCGGTCGAATATCTCAAACCCGCGTTGCTGTTCACGATGATCACCATGTCGGCGGTCATCCTGGTGCGCCCCTCAGCCGTCGTCCCGGAGGTCGGCACCACGCCAAAGCGGGTCAGGGAAACGCCGTCGTCCTGGGTCATGTTGTTTGTCGCCGGCTTCTACGGCAGTTTCGTGCAGGCCGGTGTGGGGTTCGTTCTGATCGCCGCGCTGGCGGGAAGTTTGCGGTACGACCTGGTCAAGGCCAACGCGCTGAAACTGCTCTGCACATTGGGCTTTACGACCATTGCGCTGAGCATTTTCGTGTTCCGAGACCAGGTGGATTGGATTCCCGGGCTCATTTTGGCGGTCGCCATGATGGCAGGGGCCGATCACGGCGTCCGCTTCGCGATCAAGGCAAAACCCTCGCAGCTGAAATGGTTCCTGTTCCTGATGACGCTGTGCGGCAGCGCGGCGGCGTTGTACTTCTGACGCGAATTTCGACCCGGTGAGACACAGGGGCCGCAAGTAGACCGGACCTGACGGCGGACGTCAGTCGCTAGTCCTCGGGCACCACTTGGGCATAGTTGAGCGCGGCAACGAACGCCACGCCGCCGACGACGTTGCCTGCCAGGGTGGGAACGAAGAACCCAGCGAAGACCTGCCACAGCGTCGTGGTCTGCGCGGCGAGGGCATAGGCCGCGACCGCCGAACCCGCGATGATGTGGGAAAAGCCGCCGAGCCCGACCAAATAGGTAATGATGATGATGACGCCCACGCGGGCGGTCTCGGCGGCGGGCAGCAGCCATACCATCAGCGCGATCAGCCAGCCGGCCAGCACGGCGGACAGGAAGGTGCGCTGGAACTCGCCACCGACGGCATGGTCGGACACGGCCAGCAGCGCAGCGGTCTGAGTCGGTTCGAAGACATCCGCCAGGTAGAGACCGATCCCAAAGATCAGGGTGCCGAGCAGGTTCGCCGCCAACACGACAGCCCACAGCCGCAGGGCGCTGGCGAACACGGACAGGCGCTGGTCGCGCAGCACGTGCACCACGGGCGTCAACGTGTTTTCTGTGTACAGTTGCTGGCGCCCGAGGTTGTGGATCTTGAAGACGACGGAATAGCCGTGCTTCGAAATCTGGGGGCTCCAGTTGGTGTCGGGCATCGGTGCCTGCAACAGGGCAGGCCGCGAGCGCGGACCAGAACAGCGCGGAGTTCGGACGCTCCAGTTCCTCCTGGCCCTCGCGTCGGATGGCCTCGAAGACGACGGCCGCCCGAGGGGCGGAGCGGCGCACCGCATCCAGCTTCTCGTCACTGGATAACGAGTGACCTGACTTTTCGCCGTTCACCGCTCAAGCCTAGCTCACACGCGGCAGGGGCGGCTTGCCGCCTCGGTCCTTGCCGCGCACCTTATTTAACATAATATACATTATGCGACATAACGCGATTGGGGTGGGGCGAGCCCCCGTCAGCCCTCTTGGTGCTTCCAGGAAGCCCAGCTGGCGGCCGCGGGTCCGTTGAGCCTGGCCGCGAGCCAGTCCAACGCCTCCCAGGAACGCTCCGTGCGCACCCTGACACTGCGCGCGACCGGCGTGGCGTGCGGGTTGCCGATCTCGCCGACGCGGAAACGAAACACGTAATCGGGCTCGAGCCCCATGCGCAGATCCGTCATGACGATCGCGTCTCCCTTCCGGTCGACCCGGTAAAAGCCTTTGGTGAACCACTGCAGGCGCTGCACCGCCCAGCTGTCAGTCAGCGGCTGCAGCAGCTCGTTCGCGCTGTCGTGGCGCTCCCACCGGACGTCGGCCGCGTCCTCGAGCAGCGAGTAATAGCCCTCGTAGTAGTCTCCGGTTCCGGTCATGGCGACGAAGCGCCAGAGCACGGTGTTGAACGGCGTCGGCGTGCTCAACAGGCGCTCGGCCGCGACGCCCTGCGCCGCCAGCGATTCTTCGGCGACATGGTGCACGTAGAGCTTGGCGCCGAGGCTCCAGCCGAGATAGAGCGTGCTCAGCGCCAGCCCCGCCAGGTTGGCGCGGTACGCCCAGGAAGACCGGTGCGCCACGACGGCGACGAGCACCCCGATGGCCAGAGGCATCGTGTAGGCCGGGTCGATGATGAAGATGGTCGACCAGGTCATGGGCGTGGTGACGAACGGCCAGAAGATCTGCGTGCCGTAGACCGTGAAGCTGTCCAGCAGCACGTGCGTCAGGAACACCAGGTAGATCATGGCCGGCACGCCGAAGCGGTAGTCTCGCGCGTCCGGGTGCACCCGTCGCATCAGCCAGGCGATCAGTGGCGTCAACGCTGCCAGGACGAACAGCGAGTGGCTGGCGCCGCGATGATAGGTGAAGTCGCGCACCGCGTCGCCCAGCGGGACGAACACGTCCAGATCGGGCAGCGTGCCGCACAGGGCTCCCCAGACCGCCGCCTTGCGCCCGACCCGGCGGCCCAGCACGGCCTCTCCCACCGCTGCCCCCAGCGCGATCTGTGTCAGTGAGTCCAAATGCTCCCCCGCAAGCTCGAATCCGGATGATAAAGTCCCTTCGACCCTCGTGACACGTCCCAGGTTCGACCCGTGAGCGACCACACCGACCTGCCTGACCCGACGACGCTCGCCCGCGAGTTTCGTCTCGACCCCGACGTGGCCTACCTCAATCACGCCGCGGTGGCGCCGTGGCCGGCGCGCACCGCCGAGGCGGTCGCCCGCTTTGCCGCAGAGAACCTGCAGCGCGGCGCGCAATACTACCCACGGTGGCTGGCGCTGGAGCGGCGCCTGCGCGAACGCCTCGCACGTCTGCTCGGTGCCGCCTCGGCGGACGACATCGCCCTGCTCAAGAGCACCTCCGAGGGGCTGTCGCTGGTCGCCCACGGGCTCGGCTGGGCCGGCGGCGAGAACGTGGTCGGCGTGCACGCGGACTTCCCGTCCAATCGCGTGGTCTGGCAGTCGCTGACGCGTTACGGCGTGAGCTTTCGTGGCGTGGACGTCGTTGCCGCGACCGACCCCGAGCAGGCACTGATCGATGCCTGCGACAGGGACACCCGTCTGCTCGCGGTCAGTTCCGTGCACTTCGTCACCGGACTGCGGCTCGACCTGGCCAGGCTCGGCGCCTTCTGTCGCCGGCGTGGCATCCTGTTCTGCGTCGACGCGATCCAGAGCCTCGGCGCCGTGCCGCTCGACGTCGACGCCTGCGAGGTGGACTTTCTCGCCGCCGACGGTCACAAGTGGCTTACCTCGCCCGAGGGCCTGGCCGTCTTTTACTGCCGCCCGGAGCTGCGCGAGCGCCTTACCCTGTACCAGTACGGCTGGCACATGCTCGAGCACCCGGGAGACTACGACCGCCTCGACTGGCAGCCCGCCGCGACCGCTGCCCGCTTCGAGTGCGGCAGCCCGAACATGCTGGGAATCCACGGCATGGAGGCCAGCCTGTCGCTGATCGAAGAGGTAGGCTCGGCGCGGATCGCGACGCGTCTCGCCGAACGCCTCGCGTGGCTGGACGAGCGGCTGCGCGGGCGCATCGACTGGCGCGTGGCGACGCCGTCGGAACCCGAACGCCGCGCCGGCATCTTCACCCTGGTGCCCGCCTCGCCCGCCATTGCCGAGGCCGCTTACCAGCACCTGGTGGCGCGGTCGGTGGTGTGCGCCAACCGCGGCGGCGGCATCCGCTTTTCGCCGCACTGGCATACGCCCACGGCCGTGCTGGAGCGCGCCGCGCTGGAACTGGCGGCGTTCTGCGCATCCGGGTCGAGTTGACAACGCTCAAGCCCGCCGCACCTCGGGTGGTCCATATTTAACCAGCATTAACGGCGGGGAATAGCACATGTTCGAAGCCACCAAGGTCGGCCGCAAGGTCAAGAAGGAGCTGTGGAAGGCCGAGGTGCCGGCGTTGCGCACGCAGCTGCTCGCGGCCCAGCGAATCGCGCGTCACAAGGGGATTCCGATCATCGTGCTCGTCGCCGGTATGGAAGGCGCCGGCAAAGGCGAGGTGGTCAACCGGTTGAGCGAGTGGTTGGACACGCGCAACCTGCAGGTCCACGCCTACTGGGACGAGACGGACGAGGAGCGCGAGCGCCCGCGTGCCTGGCGGTTTTGGCGAACCATGCCGGCTGCCGGCGAGATCGCCGTCTTGTTCAGCGGTTGGTACCTGTGCCCGCTCGAGCAGCGCGTGCTTGGGGACTGGGACGACGCAGAACTGGAACGGGAGCTGCGCCGCATTCGCGAGTTCGAGCGCATGCTGATCGCCGACGGCGCGCTGATCGTCAAGTTCTGGTACCACTACTCCGAAAAGGAGCAGCGCAAGCGCCTCAAGAAGCTCTCGCGCGACGACCGCAGCCGCTGGAAGATGCTGCCGACCAAGACCAACTTTTCGCGCCGCTATCGGCAGTTCGAACACACCGCAGACGTATTGATCCGCCGCACCGACATCGGCTCGGCGCCCTGGTACATCATCGAGGCCCACGACGCCCGCTACCGCGACCTGACGACCGGCCACACACTGCTGCGCGCCATCAACACGCGTCTGGACGAAGGCGCAGGCGAAGTTGAGAGCGAGGACGACCGGCACTATCATGCCCCGCCCCCGCTGGACAGCCCCGGCGCGCAGGTCACGATCATCGACAAGCTGGATCTGTCCCAGAGCCTGGAGCGCGACGAGTACCGCTCGGAACTGGCTCGGTTGCAGGCGGAGTTGAACCAGCTCGCCTGGGAGGCCTACAAGCGCAAACGCTCCACGGTGCTGGTATTCGAGGGGATCGACGCTGCCGGCAAGGGTGGTGCGATCCGACGCATCACGCGTGCCGTCGACGCGCGTCTGTATCGCGTCATTTCAATCGCGGCGCCCTCCGACGAGGAAAAGGCACACCATTATCTATGGCGTTTCTGGCGCCACATCCCGCGTGCCGGGCGGATGACGGTGTTCGACCGTTCCTGGTACGGCCGAGTGTTGGTCGAACGGGTCGAAGGCTTTACGCCGCGCAAGCGCTGGCGCCGGGCTTACCTCGAGATCAACGACTTCGAGGAACAGCTCAGCGACGCCGGGGTCATCCTGGTCAAGTTCTGGCTGCAGATCAGCAGCGAGGAGCAACTCGACCGGTTCAAGGCGCGCGAAGAGACGCCCTACAAGCAGCACAAGATCACGGACGAAGACTGGCGCAATCGCGAAAAGTGGGACGAGTACAAGCACGCGGTGAACGAGATGCTGATCCGCACCAACACCGAACATGCGCCCTGGCAGTTGATCGCGGGCAATGACAAACCCTTTGCCCGAATCGAAGTACTGAAACAGGTGTGCGACGCGCTGCATGCGAACGTGGTCAAGGACTGAGCGTGCGCTGAGTCACATTCCGGAACCGCGTTCGAGCCGCTCGTTCGGCGGCGAAACTCAAGTTATCCACACCGATCCCGCTACGCTCAGGGCCAGCTTTGGAACCTGACCGGCGGGATATGTACCTCGGCACGACACACGCGATAGCGCCAGGGGCGAGCCTATGAGATCGCTCAGCCCGGCACGCAGCTTTAGGATTCGCTACTTCATCGGGCTCGGCGCGATTGCTCTGCTGGTCGCGGTATCGTACGTGGGTGTCCACCGGATCATCGAACAGCAGCTTAACTTTTCGCAACTGATCGACCTCGCCAGCCACCAGGCCGGTCACGCCAACCGCATCGCCTACTTTGCCAGCCTGATGGCGACGACCACGGACGAGGCGGAATTCGACACCGCCCGCGCGCAGCTCGGCCACACCATCGGCAAGATGCGTCGTGCCCACGCCGTGCTGCGCCACGGCGACGCGGAAAGCGGCATACCCAGGGTCACCAACGAACAACTGGAGATCATCTACGACGATCCGACGGTTGGGCTCGACCTGGCGGTCGAACGATTCCTGACACGCGCCGAGACCGTCTACGCGAGCTCGGTCGAGGAGTTGCACCCGGGTTCCGCCGCGTACATCTACCTGACCACCTACGGTCCGCACATCCTGGAGCCGCTGTTCGATGCCGCGGTCGGCGAGTACCGAGCGATCGGGGAAGCGTCGATTCAAGGGGTTGAGAACTTCGAACTCGGCGTGCTGGGCGCCGTTGTCCTAGCGCTGGTGATCGAGGCCTGGCTGATCTTCTACCCACTGGAGCGGCGTATTCGCGACACCATTCGCTCGCTGCAAGAGAAGGTCACCGAAGTCACGGAGACGCGCGAGCAACTCGTCGCCGCGCAGCAGTTGGCGCACGTCGGCGACTGGCAGTGGAACCTCGAGACCGATGAGATGACCTGGTCCGACGAGGTCTACCGCATCTACGGCGTCGACCAGGCCACGTTCACCCCGGGGATGGGTAGCACGCTGCGCCTGATCCACTGTGACGATCGCCCACGGGTGCGCGATGCGCTGGAGGCGACGCGTGCGGACGGCAGCGACTCGCGCACGGAGTTTCGCGTCATCCGGCCCGACGCCAGCGAGCGTCTGGTGTTCCAGAAAACCCTGGCCCGCTGCGACGCGCGGGGCCGCGTGGTCGCGATTTCCGGCGTGGTGCAAGACATTACCGAGCGCCGGGAGTTGTCCTCCCGCCTCGACAAGCTGTCGCAGAACATTCCCGGCTTCATCTACCAGTACCACCTGCGGGCGGACGGCACGTCCTGTTGCCCGTACGCCAGCCAGGGCATGGTGGATGTGTTTGGGGTCGCGCCGGAGCAGGTGCAGGTGGACGCCGCGCGCGTGCTGGCCAAGGTTCACCCGGACGACAGCGAGCGGGTCATGGCCGAGATCAACGCCTCGGCGCACGAGCAGCGCACCTGGAACGGCCAGTTCCGCATCGGCCACGCCGTCAAGGGTGTCATCTGGGTCGAGGGCCACGCCACCCCCGAGTCCCTGCCCGACGGCAGTACGCTGTGGCACGGCTATATCTCGGACGTCACCGAGCGCAAGGTGGCGGAAAACCACATCCGCGAGCTTGCTTTGTTCGACCCACTGACCGGTCTTGCCAACCGTCGGCTGCTGCGCGACCGCATCGAGGCCGCCATGGCGGGAGCGGCGGCCAGCGGCGAGTACGGCGCGATTCTGATGCTCGACCTCGACCACTTCCAGCTGCTGAACGACACGCGCGGGCACGACGTCGGCGACTCGCTGCTTATCGAGGTGTGCGAGCGACTGCGCAACGCCGTGCGACATCGAGGTGAGCGAGCGACTGCGCAACGCCGTGAGACACTCCGACGTGGTCGCCCGCCACGGCGGCGACGAGTTCGTCGCGGTCGTGGACCGGTTGGGGCGCGACGAGGCGGCGGCACGGGACACGGCCATGGAGGTGGCGCAAAAGATCCGCGCGGCCCTGCACGCGCCCTACATGCTCACCGGGGCCGCCAATCCCTATCACGCCAGCGCCAGCATTGGCGTGGCCCTCTACCGGGGCGGGCACCACGGCGTCGACGAGCTTCTCAAGCACGCCGACGTGGCCATGTTCGAGGCCAAGGAACTCGGGCGCAACCGGGTGTGCATGTTCAGCACCCAGCGTCAGGCGGCCATCGACTCGCGCACCGCCCTGACCGATGCGCTGCGCGGCGCGCTGGAACGCGACGAGCTGCGCCTGCACTACCAGCCGCAGGTGGCGGCCAGCGGCGAGTTGGTCGGCGCCGAGGCGCTGCTACGCTGGCTACCCGCGGGCGGCGCGGCGATCTCTCCGGGCAGCTTCATTCCGGTAGCCGAAGAATCCGGCCTGATCCTACCGATCGGTGCCTGGGTGCTCGAGACCGCGTGCCGCCACATCCAGCAGCTCGAGTTCTGCCAGCCGTCCGAACGTTTTGCGGTGGCCGTGAACATCAGCCCGCGGCAGTTTTCCGATGCCGGCCTGCTCGACAACGTCAAGGCCGTGTTGGAGAAGACCGGCGTCAACCCACGCCGGCTCAAACTGGAGGTTACCGAGAGCAGTCTGTTCGAGGATCGCCGGCGGGCGACGCGCATCCTCCAGGCGTTGCGCGACCTCGGTGTGCGCATCGAATTGGACGACTTCGGTACCGGCTATTCCTCGCTGATCTCGCTGAAAAAGCTGCCGCTCGACACCTTGAAGCTGGACGGCTCGCTGATCAAGGACCTCGACAACGAAAGCGGCTCGGCAATCGTGCGCGCCGCCATCGCCATGGGTAAGGCACTGGGTTTGTCGATCGTCGCGGAGGGGGTCGAAACCGTCGAACAGCGGAACTACCTGACCAGGCAGGACTGCGATGTCCTGCAGGGGTTCCTGTTTGCGCGGCCGATGCCCTTCGAGGCACTCGAGCCTCTGGTCGCGCAGCGGCACGTCTATCGCGGCAAGCCCGGGCCGCTCTCTGCGGCCGCCTTCGACGAGCGTCACATCGCCTGAACGCCAACCCTTATTGATGTTTGCTGGCGCAGCGCTCGGTGCGCGTCTTTCGGCAGCAAACGTAGGACCAACGGGTTTCTTCTGCCTGCCCGAGTTGACGGGCGTAGTGGCGCGCCTCCGTGCGGCAGGCCTCCAGGCCCGCGACCTCACCGACGAACTGCTGTCGACCGTCGGCGTCGTAAAAATAGACGTTGAACTCCGCGTTCTGCACGGCGCGCGCGGTCTCGTCGAACGGCCACCAGCCAAAGTAGTAAGCTACCCCGACCAACAAGAGCAACAGAGCGATCTGTGGCATGGGGAACCCCACTTGCCTGAGCGACGACCAGAGTCTAACAAACGAATGCGGCGGTCGCGCCTCGAGCGCCCCCTAGCTTCAAACACGCCGATGTGACCGCGATCACCGAACGGCCGGCCCGCGCTCAAAACGCGAAGACAGGTGCCGCTAGGACGTACTGATCGACCGTAACCAGAGCCCCGACATGTTGAACGTGATGCTGCGCAGCAGGCTGAAGATTCGCGCCAGGCGGGAAGTCCAGGCGATGTTCGTCGGCGACATCGACCCGGCGGACGCGCGTTTCGTCTGCGGCGCCGCGGTGAATCACGCCCTATGGCTGCACGGCAAGAGCGGTGCCGAAGCTAACGTCGATCTCGCCGGTCTGGTTGACTTCTCGGTCCGCTCTCACGTCATGGACTTGATGGGCTGGGAGCCTGCGCTGGCCGGCCGACTGTCGCCCTATGGCAATGAGGCGATCAACCTGGTGGTCGACGAAGGCCAGCGAGAGCAGATCAAAACGTGCTTCAAACCAACATCCTGACCGAGATGCGGACCATGCGGAATAACCCCGACTACTCCCCTACCCTGACCCTGCTGAGCGTATCGCTGTTTGCCGGTTTGTTGATGACCTTCGGTGCTGCGCTGGGCGACTATCTGGGGCACTTCTCGGCGTTCTGAGGCAGAGCTTCCGCAAGCACCGGGTCCACTGGTGGTTCGGCAGCACGAGAGCGACAAGCGGCCGGTCGATCAGGCTGATCCGCTCGTCTAACGTCATCCAGCGCATGGTCTCCGCGCGTGACCAGCTCTGCCGGCTTCGCGTGACCGATTGGCGCGAGTCCGAGTGAATAAGAACGGGTCAGGCAGCACAGCCGGGCGCTTTCTGCCCAAGCATTCTGTCCAAAAATCTTACAGTCGCAAGATCAGCGGGCGCAGGAGCGCTCGCAACTAGCCGGTTATTAGCAAAAAAAGCTCGCGGCATGCGATTTGCTTTAGATACAAGGGGCTGCCTAGAATGAACGAGCTTCGCATCCTTGCAGTGCTCGGTCAGGTGATGGGTCTGTGTTCGCTCCTCGAATCGGCTTGCGGTGAGCGAAGCCCGATGGGGAGCTTTGCCGGCAGTTATTTAGTGTGGGCCGAGACATCAAATAAGACTAAGAACCGAAGGACGTCAGCGTGGTTGAAGACCAACACAAGGACCGTCGGTGTTGCTCGCGTCGGCCTGGAGACGGCCTGCAAGCTTGGCTGCTCTCGGAAGACGGCACACCGCAGACCTGCCCTGTCCTGAATGAGAGCGATTGCGGCGTTTTGATTTCGACCCACGATCCCGGTCGATTCGCCACACACGTTGATGTCGCCTTTTCCAGGACCCGCGACCCCGCCCGCAGTTACTTCCGCTGGCGGCGCATGCGCGTCGTGAGACGTTCGAGGAACGCGCTCGCCCTGGCGTTCACCAGCCTCTACTAGCCGTCGTCGGGTGCCGCTTTCCTGGTCAAGTACAGCGGGGAACGGCTCGTCGCGGCAGGGCATCCTTTCTCTAGGGACTGGATGCGGGCGGGAACGGAGCCCTACCGGACGCGCAGGACTACCCTGAGGATTGCCGGCCAGTGCAGTTTGACTGGCCCGAGGTTCAGCCACCTCGCCACCAAGCCCGGCCGGATCGACTGCGTCAGTTCCGCAACGACCAGGTCGTTCACCGAGAGTTTGGGCACCAGGCCCCTTGCCGACATCGCGGCGGCGACCCGCTCCAACCCTTTCCCGCGGGCCCGCCGGGAACCCCATCCGGGCTGCCGAAGCAGCCTTCGCAAGGCGCCCAGGCTCGGTACCGCAACGAAGATCGAGGCTCCGTCCGCCAGGATCTTCAGTTCGGTTCCGTCGTCGGCAAGCAACGACAGCTGCCCGTTGACGCTGAGTGGCGCCGACAAGGGATCAGCTACCCACCTTGCGCGCGCTTATCTTCACGATGCCGTTTACCTTCCAGCGCGCGAGCTTGGCGTCCTCCGCGTGATGTGCCGGCACGAAGATCTCGAGAGTCTCGAACTCGTAAGTCACCTCCGCCTCGCGGCCGGTGAGTTTGTCGAATCGTTCTACGGCCAGT
>JARRQB010000086.1:13749-21965 GCA_037382265.1 Gammaproteobacteria bacterium
CGTCTCCAGCCATGTGCGATCCTCCGGTAGATGGTCTCGAAAAGCGTCGGATCGGCTCCCTCGGAGCCTGCCGCCCGCGGTGGCCCGACGAGCGAACCGTAGCACATCGCGAGCGTCGACCCCACGGTGCCGCGGCGAGCCTCGGCGTCGATGCTGCTTATCCTATGCAGGCGGTCCGGGCTGACGACCGCCAGGGTCGGCATCTTCGAGGATCATGTCGGACGCCTTCTCGCCGATCATGATGGTCGGCGCGTTGGTATTGCCGGAGACGATTTCGGGCATGATAGAGGCGTCCACGACACGCAAGCCGCGCGTGCCATGGACGCGCAACCGGTCGTCCACCACCGCCATCGGGTCGTGACCCATCTTACAGGTGCCCGTCGGGTGGTAAATCGTCTGACTGTAATGCCTTGCGGCCTCGAGCAGCTCGCCATCGCTCTGGTACCGATAACCCGGTACGTATTCGTCGATGATGTGCTGCGACAACGCCGGTGCCGCCGCAATGCGCCGCGCGACCTTGATGCCGTCAACCGCGACCTGTCGATCACGTTCGTCCGACAGATAGTTGGGATGAATCGCCGGGTGCTCCAACGGGTCTTTGGACTTGATCGCCAAATAACCGCGGCTATACGGGCGCAGTTGGCAAACCGAGGAGGTAAAGGCGGAAAAGTTGTGCACCCCGTCGCCTGGCTTGTCGGCGCTCAGCGGCTGCATGTGGAACTGAATGTCGGGACGTTCGGCCTGCGGGTTCGACTTTGTGAAGATGGCAACCTGACTGGCGGCCAACGTCAAGGGCCCGGTACGGGTCAGCCAGTACTGCAAGCCCACCCAGGCCTGTTTGAAGATATTGTTGACCTCGTCGTTGAGGGTGCGCTGGCTGGTCTTGTAAACGAGGCGAATCTGGAGGTGGTCCTGGAGATTCCGACCGACACCGGGCAAGTCCTTGACCAAGGGCACGCCGACGGTGTCCAACAAGGCCTTGGGGCCGATACCCGACAACTGCAGGATTTGCGGGGAGCCTATTGCCCCGGCCGACAGAATCACCTCCCGTGCAGCCCGCATCTGGCGTAGCTCACCGCCGGTGAGGCATTCCACACCGACTGCGCGGCAGCCCTCGAACAGCACGCGCGTGGTGTGCGCGCCGGTCAACACGGTCAGGTTGGGACGCCTGCGCGCCGGACGCAGGAAGCCCTTCGCCGTGCTCCAACGAAAACCCTTGTGGGCGGTTTGCTGGAAATAGGCCACGCCTTCCTGGCGAGCACCGTTGTAGTCCTCGTTAAACGGGATGCCGACCTCAGTGGCGGCCTGGATGAAGTAGTCCGCGATCGGTCGCCGCAAACGCAAGTCCGAAACCTTCAGAGGGCCGCCGACGCCGTGAAATTCGTTCGCGCCGCGTTCCTGGTCCTCGGATTTCTTGAAGTAGGGAAGCACCTCTTGGAAAGACCACCCCTGGTTGCCGATAGCGGCCCAGCGGTCATAGTCTTGCGGCTGTCCTCTCACATACAGCAGGCCATTGAGTGAACTGGAACCCCCGAGCACCTTTCCGCGCGGCCATTGCAGGCGCCGCGAGGCGATGCCCATGTGTATCCACGGGTTGCTGTCGGTTCCACCGGCCTCGAGCAACAAGACCCGCTTGTCGGGGTCCGCAGACAAGCGATTGGCCAGGACGCAGCCGGCCGACCCCGCGCCGACGACGATGTAGTCGAAACCCTGATCGAGCGTGCTCATGCGTTCGTCTCCGCGTCGGACACAATGCCCGTACCGGGGCGCGCTCCCATCCAGCTCCCGGAGCCCCATCCCGCATCGATATCAGATTAATGAGACTTATAGTATCATTTTTCAAAAAATGTACTAACATTGACGACGTGTTGACTTCTAATTGAACCCCGGAGACCGGTGGGTGCGTCCCCGCCCGGCAGCTGAGGCCCGGATCGGTGATCGCGGTCCGGACGGGCGGCCGCCCGGCGTTCGTTACCGAGCACGGCAGCCAACTGGAAACGCCCCGATGAGTGCCGAGAAACGACCGCACCCCAC
Source organism: Gammaproteobacteria bacterium (assembly GCA_037382265.1). Lineage (GTDB taxonomy): Bacteria > Pseudomonadota > Gammaproteobacteria > Chromatiales > Chromatiaceae > JARRQB01. Next base: position 15,784 of record JARRQB010000086.1, read on the forward strand.
GATCCTGCGCGGCTTGATCGTCCTCGAAAAGGTCGTTCTGGCACAGCGTCCGGTCTCGGCGACCGAACTCTTGGAAGAGCTCGAGCTGCCCAAACCGACCGTCAATCGCATCTTGCAGCAACTCGAGGATGAGGGGCTGCTGCAACGTGAGCCGATCAACCGCCGTTATCTGCCAGGGGTGCGTACCCGGGAAATGGCGCTCGGAGTCATGTCGAACAAGGCGTTGGGCGCGCCCCGCCACGCCATCCTGAAGGCGTTGTCCGAGGAGATCGGCGAGACCTGCAACTGCTCCATGTTGGACGGCGACCACACGGTCTACTTCGATCGCGTGGAGGCCAACTGGCCTTTCCGCATACAGCTGCCGGTCGGATCGCAGTTGCCGCTGCATTGCACCGCCAGCGGCAAACTGTTCCTCGCCTACATGGAAGCCCGTCAGCGGCGGCGTCTGCTCGGCGCCGCGTCGCTCAAACGTTTCACGGATCGCACCATCACGGACATCGAACAGCTGTCGGACGAGCTCGAGCGTGTCGAGAAGGACGGCATCGGCGTCGACAACGAAGAGTTCATGGTCGGCATGGTGGCGGTGGCGGTGCCGGTGTTCAATCCCGCCAACGCCGTCTGCTTCACCGTGGCCGTGCACGCGCCCACGGTGCGCAAGCCGTTGGCGGCGTTGCGCCAATACCTGCCCTCGCTGCGGCGGGCGGCGGCTGCCATGGCGGCCACCGCGACGGCATGGAAACCTACCCGCTGCTCGCGTTTTTGGGCCTGGTGGCGGTCGGTAGCTATATCCAGGCGGTGTCGGGATTTGCCATTGCCTTGATCATCATGGGAGGAGCGACCTCTCTGAGCCTCGCGCCGGTGCCGTTGACCGCCAACGTGGTCACCTTCGTCGCCCTGGCCAACATCGCCGTGGCCTTGTACAAGCTGCACGGCCACGTTGACCGGAAAATCACCCTATTCGCTTCGATCGGCCTGCTAGTGTTCACCGGTCCCGGGCGCGTGCTACTCGCCCACCTGACGCAACAGGCCGTGGCGTTGCTCGAGCTCCTGCTCGGCATCTTCATCTTGGTCAGCGGTGCCGCGTTGATGGCGCATTCCCATCCGTTGCCGAGAAAATCGCGGCCTTACACGTACTTGCTCGCAGGTGGTCTGGGCGGTTTGCTCAGCGGCTTGTTCGGCGTCGGCGGACCGCCTCTGGTCGTGCATCTGTATCGCCAGCCCCTGGCATTTGCCACGCTCCGCACGACGCTGCTGGCGACGTTGGCGATGATGTGCGTTGTCCGCATCGGCCTGGAGACTTACAACGGCAACATCACCGAAGAGGTTGTCGAACTCAGCCTGCTCAGCTTGCCGGCGGCCGTTGTCGGCGCCTTGTTCGCCCGCCGATATCCGCCGCCGATATCCGACGGCGCGATGCGTCGCCTCGCCTTCGGTCTGCTTGCCCTGCTTGGCCTGTCGCTGATAACGAGTCGTCTCTGAGCCTGCCTGCGACACCTCGTACTCACCGATGACCGGGGCATTCCGCTCGGGTCTTCTATAAGACTGCTTGACTAATCGACCTGCTCACCTAGTCTTGGGATTGACCCGGCACGCTGCAAGATCCTTGCGTTTTTGTCGAAGCGGCGCCGGAATCGATAATAAATAAGCCCCTGGGGCTCATCTTTATAGCTCGTTCCTCTCGGGTGACTCCGCGGGAACGACCCCGGCAAACCCGATCTGGGCGCTGACGCGACGGGCATCCGTGTGTCGATGCGCGCGACGCGCCCGTCTCACCGGGGGCAGCCAAACCCAAAAAGACACAGCCGGCACCACACCACAGCGAGGAACGAACTGATGAAACTCTCCCGATCCATGCTAACCGGGGCTGCAGTAGGCCTGAGTATGATGCTGGCTGGCGCCACAGCGCTTGCCGGCAAAGTCACCATCCGGGTGCAGTCCGTTATTCCCGCCAAGGCGGATGAAGTCACGATGCTCAAGGACTTCGCCAAGGATGTGTCGGACCTTCCCAATGGAGAAGTCGTAATCGAGGTGCTGCCCGCCGGTGCCGTGGTCGGCGTGAAGGAGACCTTGGACGCCGTCGACAAGGGTCTGATCGAAGGCGGCTTCGCCTGGACGCACTACTGGTCGGGCAAGCACCCCGCAGCGATGCTGTTCGGCTCGCCCGTCGCCGGCGCCGGTGTCGGCATCGACAACATCGCCTTCGTGTCCTGGTTTCAGTACGGCGGCGGTAAGGAACTGTACGACCAGCTCTGGAAGGAGATGGGCGTGAACGTGAAGGGCTTCATGCTGCAGCCGGTGGGGCCCGAGGCCCTGGGCTGGTTCAAGGAGCCGATCGCGTCCATGGAGGACTTCCGCAAGTACCGCTTCCGGGCGCCGCCCGGCATCCCCGGCCAGACGTACAAGGACATCGGGGTCGCGGCCGTCGCCATGGGTGGCGGGGACATACTTCCCGCGCTGGAAAAAGGCGTCATCGATGCGGCGGAGTGGTGTTGCCCGAAGCCGGATTCGGTGTTCGGTTTTCAAAAGGTCCTCAAGCACTACTACCTCCAGGGCCTGCATCAGGTGGTCGTCAATGCGGATCTCTACATCAACGGCGACGTCTACGACAAGCTGACCGACCACCAGAAGAAAGCCCTGGAGGTGGCCGCCAACGCCTCGCTCTCCAAAGCCATGAGTTATCGCATCTACGAGAACGGCAAGGCACTGAAGGATCTCACCGAGAACCACGGTGTACAGCTCCACGACACCCCTCCGGACTACTTCAAGGCCTACATGGATGCCGCCCGTGCGTCGCTTGAGAAGAACGCCGCGGAGAACGCCTTCTTCGCCAAAGTCTGGCAGTCGCAGAAAGACTTTGCCGAGGTCGCGGTGCCTTTTTGGGCCGGCGCGCAGGCATCCAATGCCAACCTGGGCAAGGCCTTTGCGGACAGCCTGAAGCATTAACGCCGTAAGGGTTTCCCATGCCGATGACTCGAGCGTAAGAGCATGGCCTGACACCGGATCGGCAGTGGGCCGTTGCCAGGGCCCGCGAACCGCGCTGGAGGTGCCCGTGCACTTGCCCTGACGGGCACTGAGGCCGGCGCGGTTACTCCACCGGTCGCAAGCCGATCCAGCGTGCCTTCGCAGCGCCGAGCTCGCAGCACAGGTACAGGGGGTCTTCGTGGCTGACGAAAAACTCGAGCCGGACGAGCTCGACATCACCGATGAACTGATCGCCGAGCGTCATGCGAAAGCGCCGGGCGACCTTCCCGGAGACATGACCGGTTGGGCACGCCGCACCGTCGCGGCGTTGGACATCACCAGCCTCTGGGTGGGGCGCGTGGCCTGTCTGTTCCTGGTCCCGCTCATGTTGTCCATGGTCTACGAGGTCGTCGCGCGTAAGCTGTTCGTGGCACCGACGGACTGGGCCTTCGACGTCAGCCGCATGCTCTGCGGCTCCATGTTCATGCTGGGCGCTGGCTATGCGCTGATGCGCGGCGTGCACATCCGCGCCGATTTCATCTATCGCCTGTGGCAGCCGAAAAACCAGGCCCGAATCGACGCCATCCTCTACGTGCTGTTGTTCTTTCCGGGGATGATCGCCTTCTTCTGGGTGTCCGGCGATTACACCTGGACCGCTTGGGTACGCTGGGAGCGTTCCATGGACACCGCCTGGATGGCACCCGTCGCCCCTGCGCGCACCGCGATGCCACTGGGTGCCCTGTTCCTGATCATGCAAGGAATATCGGAACTCCTGAAGTCGGCTTACGCGATCAAACACAATCGGTGGCCGACATGATGGACCTGTCTCCGGAAGTCATCGGCATCATCATGATCGCGGTCATGCTGATCGCGATCTTCGTCGGCTTCCCCATCTCGTTCACGTTGATCTTTCTCGGCGTGGCGTTCGGCGCCTGGGGCTTCGGCGCTGACCTGGTGTTTTACCTGATGGCGCTGCAGTTCAACAACGTCATGCTGGAGCAGACCTTGGCTGCGGTGCCGCTGTTTGTCTTCATGGGCATACTCATGGAACAGGCGGGCCTGATGGAACGGCTGTTCCGGTCCGTGCAGCTGATGCTGGCGTCCACCCGGGGCTCACTCTACATCGCGGTGCTGTTCGTCTCGACCATCTTTGCCGCTGCCACCGGCATCGTCGGCGCCTCGGTGACCATACTGGGCATCATGGCGGCCAGGAGCATGAACCGCTCCGGATACGATGTGAAGCTGTCCGCCGGTACGATCACCGCCGGGGGTACGCTGGGCATCCTGATTCCGCCTTCGATCATGCTGGTGGTCATGGGGCCCGTCCTGGAAGTCCCGGTCACCGATCTGTTCGCCGCCGCGATTATTCCCGGCATCATGCTGGCGTTGATGTATACCGCCTACGCCCTGATCCGATGCAGTATCAATCCATCACTGGGTCCGGCGTTGCCAGAGGATGAACGCCCGACCAACCTGGGCGTGGTCGTGAGGGAGTTCTTACTCGGCCTGGTGCCGCCGGCCGCGCTGGTGGCCTTCGCTCTGGGCTCTATCGTCTTCGGCTGGGCAACACCTTCCGAAGGTGCGGCTTGCGGTGCGTTCGGCGCGCTGGTTCTGACCCTCGCCTACCGCAAGATGACGCCTCGAAAGTTCTACGAGGCGTTGATCAAGACGCTGGAAATCTCGGTGCTGATTCTGTTCCTCGTCGCCGCCTCCAACTTCTTCGGCGCCGTGTTCTCCCGCCTGGGAACCCCGGGCATGATGACCGAAATGCTCCTGGCCATGGATCTGAACCAGATGCAGGTCTTGATCATGGTCATGGCACTGATCTTTCTGCTGGGTTGGCCACTGGAATGGGTGCCGATCGTGTTGATCATCGTGCCCATCCTGATCCCCGCACTGGAACAGTTGGACGTGAACCTGACTTGGTTCGGCATCTTGGTCGCGGTGAATCTGCAAACTGCCTGGCTGTCGCCGCCGGTCGCTTTGTCGGCCTACTTTCTCAAGGGCGTCGTGCCACAGTGGGACCTGAAAGACATCTATTTCGGCATGATGCAATTCATGGTGATTCAACTTGTCGGCCTTGTCCTGATCATGCTATTCCCGCAGATCGCCCTGTGGCTGCCAGAGCTGCTCTACGGTCAATGACGGCCCGAGGGACGAGGTTCTGGCAGACGCATTCCGCGTATTCAGTCAGCGTCGATCTGCGCCAACTTGTGCCGCATCCGAGCAAGCGAGCCGACGCGGGGCCGGCTTGCTGCCTCTAGACAATCACGGAACAGGAACTTACCCCATGAGCGTTTCCTATCTAAAGAAGGCAGGTAAGCGTCCGGAAACCGGCGAGGGCGAAACCGAGGCAATCGTGAAGACCATCCTGCAGGACATCGAATCCGGGCGCGAAGACAAAGCGCTCGAGTATGCCAGAAGGCTGGACAACTACGAGGGCGACGTTCTGCTGACGGACGAACAGATCGAGGCGGTACGCAAATCCGTGCCGCAGGCGGTTAAGGACGACATTGCCTACGCCGCGGACAACGTGGCGAAGTTCGCCGAAGCACAGCGCGATTCCATGCAAGGGTTCGAGATCGAGCTGAGGCCGGGCTTGTTCACCGGCCAGGTGCTGCGCCCGATGCAAAGCGTCGGGTGTTACGTGCCAGGCGGCCGCTATGCCCATATCGCCACGGCAATCATGACCATCGTCACCGCAAAGGTCGCGGGCGTGAAGTCCGTCACCGCCTGCTCGCCGCCGCGGCCTGGCCAGGGGATCAATCCGCACATCCTCTACACCATGGACTACTGCGGCGCCGACCGCATTCTGGCGATGGGCGGCGTCCAGGGTATCGCCGCGATGGCCTACGGCTTGTTCGACATCCCGCCGGTGGACATCCTGGTCGGGCCGGGCAACCGCTTCGTCGCCGAAGCCAAGCGCATTCTGTTCGGCAAGATTGGGATAGACGTATTTGCCGGACCCACGGAGATCGCGATCATCGCCGACCGGACAGCCGATCCCGCCCTGGTCGCTCAGGACCTCGTCAGCCAGGCGGAGCACGGGCTGGATTCGCCCGCGTGGTTGATCACGGACGACGAAGTACTGGCGAACAAGGTGGCCGAACTGATGCCTCGCGTCATCGACCAGTTGCCCGAGGCAACCGCCAACACGGCACGCACCTCCTGGGCGGACTACGGCGAGATCGTGCTGTGCGACACCCGCGACGAAATGGTAC
>JARRQB010000087.1:0-6031 GCA_037382265.1 Gammaproteobacteria bacterium
CCGCCAGCGAGGCGGTGGGGAAGGCGTTGGCGCTGGTGATCTCCTGCACCAGCGGGTCCTCGGCGGCGTCCGGCAACTCCGGTTCCTGGATCTCGATCTCGCGGCGCAGATCGTTGACCCGCTTGTCGAAGGTCCGCGCGTCGATGTCCTGGAAGCGGATCAGCAGACTGGAGACCGACTGGCGGCTGTTGGAGGAAACGAACTTGACGTCCTTGACGTTGCGAATCGCCTCCTCCAGCGGGTCGGTGACCTTCTTCTCCACGTCCAGCGCCGAGGCCCCGGGCAGCACCGTGGTGACGGTAACCCAATTGAAGTTGATGGTGGGATCCTGCTGGCGCGGCAGCGCGAGGTAGGACAGCATGCCGACCACCAGCACCAGGGCGAACACCAGGTTCGCCAACACGTGATGTCGCAGCAGCGAAACCAGCATGACTCAGCGACCGGCGCCGCGCTCGATCACCGCGTCGCCGTCGACCAGACGCTGGCGGCCGTCGATCACCAGAGCGGTCTGCGGCGGCAGGTCGACCACCACCGGGCGTCCCTCGACCGCTCCGGGCAGGGCCACGAACCGGGCGCTGCCGTCGTCGACGACGAAGATCCCGAGCTGCTGGTCGCGGCGCACCAGGTACTCGGCGGGCAGACGATTGCGGCCGTCGTGCCAAACCAGCCGACCGGCCGCTCCGATCGGCGCCGTCGCGGCCGCAAACGACAGCCGTACCTCGCGCGTCAACTGCCGCTCCTGCACAACCGGCAGGATGCTGCGCACCCGGGCGGGGTAGGAGCGACCGTCGTAACGCAGGGCGATCTCCGCGGCCCGCGCCAGCCCGTCGACCTCGCTCTCACGCAGCGCGGCGCTGATTTCCGGGTCCTCCAGGGCGACCAGGCGCAGCAGCACCGCTCCCGGCACGGCGAGTCCGCCGACGTCCGCCTGGCGCCCGGTCACCACCGCGACGAAGGGGGCGCGGATCACGCAGCGCTCGACGTCGAGCTCGGCCTGGACGATCGCCTGGCGCTGGGCCTGCTGCTGGGCGAGCAGGCTGTCGCGCTCGCTGCGGCGCTGGTCGACGATTTCCTCGCTGATCGAGCGGGTGCTCTTGAGGTCGCGGGCACGCGCCAGCTGGTCGGCGGCGAAGGCAGCTCGGGTCTCCAGCTCCTGCAGCGTGGCGCGCGCCGCGGCGAGCCGAGACGCGTACGGGCGGCAATCGAGTTCGACGAGGACGTCCCCTGGCGCGACGCGGTCGCCGACGCGCACCCGCACCCGTTCGATGCGGGCGGTAATCTCGGCGGCCAGGTCGGGCGCGTTGGCGGGTACCACGGTGGCGGGCGCGTCCTGCACCAGCGCGCTCAGCAGGTCGCCCAGCGGCTGGGTGGTGATTGGCACCGCTGCGGCGGCCGCGCTTGTCAGCAGGGCGAGCCACGGCAACAGCCACCCGCGCAGGCGCCGCGCGAGGCCAGGCTGTGTGATCGCTACGTCCATCTCCGGCCCCTCCGGGCTTGTTCGGCCGCGCGCGCGGGACGGGCTGGCGCAGAATAGCCCGGTCGGGCAGGGCTACAGCCGTGCCAGCAGTTCCCGCAGCGCGCGGATCAGGTCCAGCTTGGTGATGATGCCCACCAGGTGACCGCCCTTGTCGAGCACCGGCAGGGAGCCGAACCCCTGTTCGACGAAGACCCTGGCCGCGTGATCCAGCGGCTCGAAGGTGCGCACGCTGATCGGGTGCCGGCTCATCAGGTCGCCGACCGTCAGGCCGTCGTCGAGCACGTAGGGGTGTGCCAGGTCGGGCGCCTCGTCGACCCAGTCCGGGCGGCGCAGGTCGCGGTCGCTGAGTATGCCGACCAGTTGCGCGCCGTCGAGCACCGGCAGGTGACGCACCCTGGACTCGCGCATGCGGAAAAAGGTCTCCCGCGCGCCGTCTCCCGGTGCCGCGACCATGGCGGGCTGGCTCATGTACTCGCTGATGCGCATCGCGTGGCAAAGATACCCCATTCCCGCGGGTCGCGTGCCGCGCCCGGTGGATTCACTCGGGCGCTGCGACCGGCAGGGCTCGTCCACCGCGCGACCGTCTTCCCGTCACCCCGGCCGCCGCCGCTTGCCCCGGCCGGTGGGGCTGCCGGGGTTGATGCCCTTGGCGGGCTTGCGCGCCCGCGGCTTGCCGGCGGGCTCGTGCGGCAAGCCGGTGTGCCGGGTGCGGAACGGCGCCGCGGACCCGATCGCCGGGCCGCGCGCACCCTCGGGACGGGTGCCGGTGCCCCTGGGCTGCCAGGCGGGCACCAGCTGGCGCTTGCCGTTGCCGATCAGGTCGGCGCGGCCCATACGCTTGAGCGCCTCGCGCAACAGCGGCCAGTTGTCGGCGTCGTGATACCGCAGAAAGGCCTTGTGCAGGCGGCGCTGGCGCGCGCCCTTGGGCGAGTCGACGCGCTCGCTCGCGCGGCCGACCTTCTTCAGCGGGTTCTGGCCGGTGTGCCACATGGTGGTCGCCATGGCCATCGGCGACGGCAGGAACGCCTGCACCTGGTCGGCGCGGAAGCCGTTGCGCTTGAGCCAGAGCGCGAGCGCGAGCATGTCCTCGTCCGTGGTGCCGGGATGGGCGGCGATGAAGTAGGGGATGAGGTACTGCTCCTTGCCGGCCTGTCTCGAGTACCGGTCGAACATCGCCTTGAAGCGGTCGTAGGTACCGATGCCCGGCTTCATCATCTTCGACAGCGGCCCGGCCTCGGTGTGCTCGGGAGCGATCTTGAGGTAGCCGCCGACGTGGTGGCTCACCAGTTCCTTCACGTATTCCGGGGTCTCGACCGCGATGTCGTAGCGCAGGCCCGAGGCGATCAGCACCTTCTTGACCCCGGGCAACCGGCGCGCCTTGCGGTAGAGGCGCACCAGCGGCTGCTGGTCGGTGTCGAGGTTGCTGCAGATGCCCGGGTAGACGCAGGACAGGCGCCGACAGCTCGCCTCGATCTTGGGGTCCTTGCAGTGCAGGCGCCACATGTTGGCCGTGGGGCCGCCGAGGTCGGAGATCACGCCGGTGAAGCCGGGCGCGGTGTCGCGGATGGTCTCGATCTCGCGCAGGATGCTTTGCTCCGAGCGGTTCTGGATGATGCGTCCCTCGTGCTCGGTGATGGAACAGAACGAACAGCCGCCGAAGCAGCCGCGCATGATGTTCACCGAGAAACGGATCATCTCGTAGGCCGGGATGCGCGCCGCGCCGTAGGCCGGGTGCGGCACCCGCTGGTAGGGCAGTTCGAACACCCGGTCGAGTTCCGGCGTGCGCAGCGGCAGCGGCGGCGGGTTGACCCAGAGTTCGCGGTCGCCGTGGCGTTGCACCAGCGCCCGCGCGTTGCCGGGGTTCGATTCCAGATGCAACACGCGCGAGGCGTGCGCGTAGAGCACCGGGTCGCCTCTGACCGCCTCGAATGCGGGCAGACGTATGGCGGTGCGCCCGCGCTCCAGGGCCCTCGGGCGCGTGTGCAGGGTGACGGTAACGGACGCCGGGCCCCGGGCCGCCACGCCGGGCCCGGGAGCCCCCGCCGCCGCGTCCTGCGCGTAGGGGTTGGGGCGGGGTCCGGTCTCACCGGGGGCGTCCACGGTGGTCGAATCGAGCACCGTCCAGCCCTCCGGGAGGGCCTTGCGCACGACGGCCGTGCCGCGCAGGTCGGTGACCTCGGCGATGGCCTCGCCGGCGGCCAGTCGATGGGTGAGTGCGACGATGGCGCGCTCGGCGTTGCCGTAGAGCAGGATGTCGGCCTTGGCGTCGATCAGGACGGAGCGGCGCACCTTCTCCTGCCAGTAGTCGAAGTGGGCGATGCGCCGCAGGCTGGCCTCGATGCCGCCGACCACGACCGGGACGTCGCCGTAGGCCTCGCGGCAGCGCTGGGCGTAGACGATCACCGCGCGGTCGGGCCGCTTGCCGCCTTCGCCCCCCGGTGTATAGGCGTCGTCGGAACGCCGTCGGCGCTCGGCGGTGTAGCGGTTCACCATGGAGTCCATGTTGCCGCCGGTGACGCCGAAATAGAGGTTCGGCCTGCCGAGGCGCGTGAAGTCTTCGGCCGAGTGCCAGTCGGGTTGGGCGACGATGCCGACGCGAAAGCCCTGGGCCTCGAGCGTCCGGCCGATCACCGCCATGCCGAAGCTCGGGTGGTCGACGTAGGCGTCGCCGGTGACCAGGACGACGTCGCAGGCGTCCCAGCCCAACACGTCCATCTCTGCGCGCGACATGGGCAGGAAGGGCGCCGGCGTGAATTTGTGCGCCCAGTAGCGACGGTAGCCGAAGAGGTCGGGTGCGATGTCCATGAGGTGCAAGGTTAAACCGCCAAGGCGCCACGTGCGCCACGCCGTTTTCGAGGGTCTTCGGGGCCGGCGGTGCCGGCGCGCGGGGTGGTCGTGCCAGGCTGCCGGTGCTTACGCCGTCGCGCTGCTGACGGCTCGGCAATCTCTACGGCGAGTCAATGCCGCTTCACGTCCGCCGGTGGCGAATCGGGCGAGGGCGGCTCGACGATGGCCACGGTGCGCCGCGAGCGGGCGCCGAACAGCACGCAGGCCTTTTCGAAGGCTTCCTCGGCCGCCTGGGCCTGCCACTCCCACTCCATGGGTGCGGCGCTGACCGGCAACTGCCAGTGACCGATCACGTACACGTCTTCGAGCCGGACCTCGACGCTCCAGTCGTGCCACACGACGTCCTCCTGCTCTTCTTCAAAGAACTCCTGCTCGACGATGCGGCACCAGTTGCCGGTGGCATCGTCGACGGAGCGGATCTCCCCGAGTACCAGCTTGGGGTCGATGCAGCTCTCGTGGCCGGTGTGCGCCGAGGTGGCGGACCAGAACACGGCGTTGATCAGGGCCCGCGGGGTGATGCGCAGGGCGAGCGGCGCGTCCCAGTCGGGTTCGTCGGGGCGTTCGTTCATGCGCCCAGTATGTGAAAAAGCCGCAGCCGCGTCTATCGACCGCCGACCGCGCACGCCGGCGGCTCAGCGCCGAAAGGCGCGCGCGACCCAGTGGTCGATGCCGAGGTATTTGCCGCTGCCGACGAAGAACAGCGCCAACAGCATCACGAAGTAGGTGACGGCCCACTCGACGCCGTTGTTGGAGATGACGAAGCTGCCGCTGCCGGTCAGCCAGTCGTAGTTGCCGTGTTCCTGCAGGATGCCGCGAGCGCGCTCGAGGCGTTCCAGCGCGAGCTCGATATCGGCGGGCGGGAACGGGCTGCGCGGGTCGGCCACGGCCTGCCAGCCGTGTTCCCAGTGCACGGCGAAGGCGGCCACTGCCATGGTCACCATCAGCGGGATGCTGATCCAACGCACCGCGAACCCGATCAGCAGCAGCACCGCGCCGATCAGCTCCGTGCCGGTGGCGAGCGCGGCCATCAGCCAGGGCATGGGCAACCCGAGGCCCCAGTCCGGGTTGCCGAACCAGGCGACCACGTCGTCGAAGCCGGCGAGCTTGTTGGTGCCGGCGACCCAGAATACCGGTGCGAGGTACAGGCGCAGCGCCAGGGGGGCGAGGAAGTCGACGGCGCGCGCGGCGTCGAGCAGGTCTTGCAGGCGGTTCATCAGGCCGATCATGGACTTTTCCCCTCCGCTCGGGTGAGGGTGCCGATGAGGATGTTGCGCGAGCGCAGGTCATCCAACAGGGCCCGACCGTGGGCCGCCACGGCGGCGGGGTCGGGGTGCCGCAGCTCGTCGGCGACCTGTTTCACCGCGTCCCGACCGGTCCGGCCCGGGTGTTCTTTCAGCAACTCGAGCAGGCGGTAGGTGACCGCGTTGATCTCGAGAAAGTGGACGGCATCCAGCCGGTCGCGGTAGACCACCAGGTAGGTCGGCTGGCCGTCGGGGGCCGCGGGCTGGAACTCCGGGGAGATGCGGTGCACCGGAAAGCGATAGGCGAGGTGCCAGGCTAGCGGCGAGACCACGGGCGCGGCGCTGAAGACGTCGCCGTTGTGGTCCACGGCGGGCAGCTCGCGGTCGGCGTCGCTCGACTGCAGCGCCAGCTCCACCCACTCGTAGTGGGCGAGTTCGGCGATGAAGGGCGGGTCGTCGGGGTGCT
>JARRQB010000088.1:0-9164 GCA_037382265.1 Gammaproteobacteria bacterium
GGGGGAGGTATTCGCCGAGTGGCGCCGCCCCGAGGCAACGCACGGGGACTGGGCCCCGAGTCAGATCTATCGCATCAGCCTGACCCGCGACCACTTCACGGTCAGCGAGCCGGTGATCGGCAACGGCCAGAACTATGGCCGCATCGTTATTTTGGCAAGCACCGCCGAATTGCGCGCACAGCTGTTTGACTACCTGGGCGCGGTCCTGATCGTGGCGGGACTCGTACTGCCGATCGCGGTCCTGCTGGCCTACCGAATGCAGGCCGGCATCTCAGGATCGATCCGCCACCTCGCCGGCGTCGCGCAGCGTATCTCGCACGAGGACGACCTGAACGTGCGCGTGACGCCCCGGACCTCGGACGAAATTGCCGACCTTTACAACGCGTTCAACGACATGATCGCGCGCCTGCAGCAACGCCAGGAGGAGCGCGACCGCGCCTATGCGGAACTGGACCAGATTCGCGCGCAGTTGGAAGAACGGGTGGCGCTGCGCACCCATCAGTACCGAGAGGCCAACGAGGCGCTCGAGCGGGAGTTCGCCCGCCTGCAGCGTGCCGAGGTCAAGATCTCCCAGGCGCTCGCCGAAAAGGAGACCCTGCTACGAGAAATTCACCACCGTGTGAAGAACAACTTGCAGGTCGTGCACAGTCTGCTGTCCCTGCAGCTTGAGCCGGGCAACGATGGGCACACCGCATCGCTGCTCGAGGATGCACGCCAACGCGTCAAGACCATCGCGCTGGTCCACGAGACCCTCTATCAGTCCGATAATCTCGCCGACGTCGAGGCGCTCGCGTTCATCCGCCGTATTACCGATAACGTCGCGCGCATCTTCCACAACAGCGCGGCCGGCATACGGCTGCTGACCGAGGCCGACGACCTGCGGCTCGACATCGACCAGGCGATACCGCTCGGGCTGGTGATCAACGAACTGGTGACCAATGCCTTCAAGTACGCCTTCGCGGGCCGCACGGCGGGCACGATCCGCATTAGTCTGCGCCACGCGGACCAGGGGGAATGGGTGCTGGAGGTGGCCGACGACGGTGGCGGGCTGCCGCCCGGGCTGGACCTGGGCAAGCCGACCACGCTCGGCCTGATGCTGGTGCAGGCCCTGGTCGGTCAGCTGCGCGGCAAGGTGGAGGTCACCGGCCGGCCGGGGACGCGTTTCTCGGCACGTTTTCCCGCGGCTTGATCAACGCGTTAGCGCGGCCCGCCGGGTATCACCGCTGCGCAGGTCGCCGAGGTCCCAGCCGCAGCGCTGCTCGATCATCGCGAACAGGCTGTCGTCGCTGGAGTGCAGCATGACCAGCGTGGGATCGTTGTCGCCCGGCTTGGGCCGCTGATCCCAAATGTCGCGCGGCGAGATGCAGCATGCCTTGTCGTACTTCATCGGGTAATACACCTCGGCATACTTCGTCTGCCCCCACACCTCGGCCCGGCGCGGCGCCTCGCCGCGCTGCGCGACCGTGATGGCGACGTAGTTGCCGCGGTAGTGGATGCGCGGATTGTGGCGCGCGTAGCGACTCTTGTTGAAATCGATCGGTTCCTCTTCCAGGACACCGCCGATGATCTCCTTGGTCGCGACGTCGAACACCACCGGCTCGCTGGTCGGCAGCGTCACGCGCAGCGACGCCCCGCCTTCGATCTTTTCGACCGAGGGCAACTGCAGGCGCGGAAAGAAGTGCCACTCGCGAAACATGTTGTCGTGGCTGAAACGCCGGCTGATCGCCACGTCGTCGTTGATCGTGAGATAGATGTTCTCGCGCGCCCGGTCCGGGAACAAGAAGGTGAACTTGCGCAACGAGCCGGTACCCTGCAGGCCGGGCGGGTTGACCCGTGCCGAGCCGCGATTGGTCAATGCGAAGCCCACGATCTCGCGCCCCCCGCCGGCGTCGTAGGACAGACTCCGGAAACCCTCCACGCCGGTGTGATCGTAACTGCGCGTGTAGCGAAAGCGCTCGCGGATCGAGTCGCGGGTCGGGGTGGACTGGGCCGCCAGCGCGGTCCAGGTCCGCTCCAGGCGCGTCGGCCGGGGCGGCGGAGGCGGCGCCTTGACTTGCGGCGGCTCCTTGACCGGCTTGGGCGCACAACCGAACAGCAGGCCGAACGCAAGGACGACGACGAAGGCTCTGATGCTCATGAGACTCCGACTCGCCCGCTTACCTGTCGAGCTCCGGCGCGAACACGTCCTTGAGCAGGTCCATCTGCGCCGTGGGCACGGGTTGGGGACCGGCAGCGGGGCTCGCCGGTGCCTCTGACGCCGGCGCTTCGGCGGCCGGCTCCGCGGCCTTCTCCGCTGGCGCCTCTGCCGACTCCGGCTGCTGTTTGACGACGTTCGACAACGCCTCGACCAGCTTGGCGTCGAGCGCGGCCGCGGCCGGCTCGCCGCCAGCGGGCGGCGCCGGCGGCAGGCCGCGCGTCGCCGGCGTAGCGGCCAGCGGTGCGCGGGACGATTCGCCGGACACCGTGCTCGGGGCACTGGCGGGCGGCGGCGCCACGGCCCGCACGTAGAAGAAGATGGCGATGGCGAGCAGGGCCAGCACGATGAACACGGAGCTGCCCCCTTTGCCCACGATCCGACGGGGCAGGGCTGGACGATAGGCTTGAAAGACTCGGCTGGACGGCATGCTACCCATTGAGGTTGACCTCTTCTGCAACGTTCGACAAAGCGGTTTGACCGGCTGGCGGCAGCCGCCGCGCGGCCGCGTGGGCCAGGAACCCGGCCGGATGCTACCACAGCGCGGCCGCCAGCTTCCGCACCGACCCTCAGTCCGCTGCACTTTCCTTGACCAAGTCGGCATGGATCCACGCGGCTTTAGCATCCGCCCAGTCGGGTGGCGACACCACGCGCAGCCACCCGACGGTGCGCGCGATGACCCGCACGACGGTCCCGGCCTCCAGCTGGCCTAGCACGGGGTGGGACGTGCCGGGGCCGGCCCGAACGTTGACCCGGTCGCCGGTCACCCGGCCGCGCCAGCCGAACCAGCTCTCGTCGATGAATTCCGGGTGCTGCTCCAAAACCTGCACCGCCGGGTCGGCCGCGAGCTGCAACAGGATGTCGCGGGCGTCCTCGTGGCCCTGCTGGGCAGCCAGGCCGTACCACTTGACCGCCTCGTCGAGATCGCGCGCCATGCCGTCGCCCGTGGGCGCCGCCAGACCCATGGCGAACTCCGCATCGGCGTGGCCCTGCTCGGCGGCTCGGCGCCACCAGGTCACCGCCTCGCCGGTGTCGACCTTCAGACCGTTGCCGTTGGCATACAGCCAACCGAGATGATACTGGGCCTCGGCGTCGCCGCCCTCGGCAAGCGGCCGCCACAGGCAATAGGCCTCGGCGAAATCGCCCTCGAGCATGGCGGTCATGGCGGCGGACATGTCGGTCTGCGCCCCAGCGCAGGTGCCCGGCGTCGCCAGCGCCAGCGCGAACAGTAGCCCGAACGGCCCCGCCCTCACTGACCCAGGGCCTCGAGCAGCCGCCGCGCCTTGGCCATGCCAGTCTCCAGATTAGCCTCGATCTCCTCCATGGTGATGGGCCCTTCCGTCTTGCCCGCGGCCCAGTTGACCACCACCGCGCAGCAGGCGTAGCACAAGTCCAGTTCGCGGGCGAGCGCCGCCTCGGGCATACCGGTCATGCCGACCAGGTCGCAACCGTCGCGTTCCATGCGGCGGATCTCTGCCGCCGACTCCAGGCGCGGCCCCTGCACGGCACCGTAGACCCCGCGCCACTCGACCTCGACGCCCAGGCGCTCCGCCGCGTGCAACAGGCGGTGGCGCAGGGTCTCGCAGTAGGGCTCGGTGAAGTCCACGTGGGTGACGTGCGTGAGATCTTCCTCGAAGAAGGTGTGCTCCCGGCCCCAGGTGTAGTCGATGATCTGGTGCGGCATGCAGATCACCCCCGGGGGCTGGGTGATACCGCCCACGGCCGCCATGCCGATCACCTCGTCGACACCGACGTGACGCAGTGCCCAGATGTTCGCCCGGTAGTTCACGCGATGCGGCGGGATGGTGTGCGCCGAACCGTGCCGCGGCAGGAACACCACCGGCAGGCCGTCGAACCGGCCGAAGGTGAGCGGTGCCGAGGGTTCGCCGTAAGGGGTGGACACCACTTCGTGGCGTTCGACCTGCAGTGCCTGCAGGCGGGTCAGCCCCGATCCCCCGATGATGCCGAGTCGTTGCATGTCAGTCGTCGGTGGCCGCGAAGATGCCCGCGGCGTTGCGCCAATAGCCCTTGTAGTCCATGCCGAAACCGAATACGTAACGGTCCGGCACCTCGAGGCCGATGAAGTCGGGGCGCAGCTCGACCGTGCGCGGCCGGCACTTGTCCACCAGCACGGCACTGCAGACCCTCGCCGCACCCTGAACCCGACAATAGTCGAGAATGGCGGCCAGGGTGTGACCTTCGTCGAGAATGTCGTCGACCACTAACACGGTCTCGCCACGGAGGTCGTGGTCCTGGCGCTTGCGCCACTGCAGTTCGTCGCCGTGGGTGCGGTTCCGGTAGCGGGTAGCGTGCAGGTAGTCGACCCGAAGCACGAAATCCAGCCGCGGGAGCAACAGTCCGGTCAGCACCAGGCCGCCGTTCATGACGCACAACACCAAGGGGTCGGATTCGCCCAGTGCCGCGGTGATCTCGCCGGCCATGCGGGCCACCGCCGCCATCACCTGATCGCCGCTGTACAGCCGTTCGGCGCGGCGCATCGCCCGCGCAGCCTGTTCCCCGCCTGTCGCCATTCGCCCGCCCAGCTCAGTCCAAATCCAGTGCCAGGGTAGCGCCTTCCGGCGACGTCGACACCAGTTCGAGCGCCCGGCGCCAGCGCGGCGCCTCGTGCAGGCGCTGCAGCGTCGTGCCGCCCTTGCCGTGCAGGCGCACCAGCCGCGACTGCGCCACCGGGTCGCGGTACGCGGCGAGGCGTTCGAGCACGACGCCGGCCGCCGCCGGGGCGTTGCACACCAGCACCATGTCGCAGCCGGCGGCGAGGGCGGCCTCCGCGCGCTCGGCGTGTTCCCCGGCGACCGCCGCCGCGGCCATGTTGAGATCGTCGCTGAAGATGACGCCCTGGAAACGCAGCCGCTCGCGCAGTACGCCGCCGAGCCAGCGCCGCGAAAAGCCGGCGGGCAGCCCGTCGACCGCGGGGTAGACCACGTGTGCGGGCATCACCGCCTCCAGGCCGCCCTCGATCAGCCGGCGGAAGGGCACCAGGTCCTCGAGCCACAGGTCCTCGAACTCGCGCTCGTCCACCGGCAGTTCGTGATGGGAATCCGCCGCCACCGCGCCGTGCCCGGGGAAGTGCTTACCCACCGAGGCCATGCCCGCCTCGCGCGCGCCGTGCGCCCAGGCCTGCGCCAGTTCGGCGACCAGTGTGGCCGAGGCGCCGAAGGACCGGTCGCCGATCACGGTGCTCGCGCCGCGGTCCACGTCCAGCACCGGCGCGAAGCTGAAGTCGATGCCGAGCGCCCGCAGTTCGGCCGCCATCAACCACCCGCCCTCGCGCGCGGCGTGTACCGCCTGCGCGCGCGCGATGCCGGCCCTGCCCGCATACCAAGCCGCCGGCGGCAGGCGCGTGAGCCGGTCGCCGAAGCGCTGTACCCGCCCCCCTTCCTGATCCACCGCCACCAGCAGGGCCGGCGTGCGCAGCGCGTGAATCTCGCGTACCAGCTGATAGACTTGCTGCGGCGAGGCGTAGTTGCGTGCGAACAGGATGACGCCGCCGGCGGCGGGGTGCAGCAGCATCTCGCGCTCCTCGGGCAGCAGCTCGGTGCCCTGGAGATCCAACATGACCGGACCGTGGCTCATCGCGACTCGCCAGCGCTTGCGCAGCGGAAACCAACGCACGGTTATACCAGACAGGAAGCGAAGATGTTCAACACCGTAGCCAAGCGGCCCGGCGCGGCCCGTCGCGGAGCCCGGAGAATATTATAAAGTACGGGGATGGGATGATAGCGGTATTCCTAAAAATGAAAAAATAAGCGAGTTGGTCGATCGTCGCGAACCTGAACAACGGTCCGGACTACGTCCGCTGCGATATCCAGCTCATGACCCTGGATCCCGAACGGCTCGCGGACATCGCCCTGCACGCCCCGGCGCTGCGCCACGAGATCTTCATGGAGCTGACCGGCGTCGACGGCAGCACCTTGACCACCCCCGCCGGCAAGGAGGCGCTGCGCCAGCGTCTGCTCGAGGCGATCCGCGCCGTACTCGCGCGCGCGACCGGGGCGCCGCTGGTCGAGGACCTGTACTTCACCAGCTTCTTCGTGCAGTGAGCCGCACGTCCAGCCGGTCGCGCAGGCGGTCGCCCAGGCGATTGGCGGCGAGCACCACCAGACTCAGCGCCAGTCCCGGGGCCAGCACCAGGTGCGGCGCGACCAGCATGTAGCGCACGCCGTCGCGGATCATGCTGCCCCAGGACGTGCCGGGCGGCTGCACCCCCAGGCCGAGAAACGACAGCCCCGCCTCCGCCACGATCACGCTGGCCAGGCCGAACGACGCCTCGACCGTGATCGGCGCCACCATCAGCGGCAGCAGGTGACGGCGCATGATGGTCAGATGGGCGGTACCGAGCGCGCGCGCCGCCAGCACGTGCTCGCGACCGCGCAGGCTCAGCGCCTGACCCCGCGCCAAGCGCGCGAAGCCCACCCAGCCCATCGCCGCGAGCGCGAACACCGCGTTTTCGAGCCCCGGCCCCAACACCGCCGCCAGGGCAATCGCCAGCAGGATGCCGGGAAACGCGAGGAAGACGTCGATCACCCGCCCGACGATCCGGTCGGTCCAGCCGCCGACGTAACCCGACACGAGCCCCAGGGCCACCCCGACGGCCGCCGACACCGAGACCACCGCCAGCCCCACGCCGAGCGACACGCGGGCGCCGAGCAGGAGCCGGTCGAGCACCGGCCGGCCGAGTTCGTCGGTACCCAACCACGCGCCGGCCCCAGGGCCCTGGAGGATGCGGCCCAGGTCCACCGTGTAGGGACTGAGCGGCAGGACGGGCGCGAGCAGCGCCAGCGCGGCCACCGCGAGCAGCACCCGGCCGGGCAGGCCCAGCAGCCTCACGTGCCCGGCCGGGTGCGCGGGTCGACCACCTCGTACAGGACGTCGACCAGGGCGTTGAACAGCACGTAGACCAGGCTGACGAACAACACGCAAGCCTGCACCACCGGGTAGTCGCGCTGGCGTATGGCATCGACCAGCAGGCTGCCGACACCGGGCCAGCCGAACACCACTTCGGTGATCACCGCGCCCGCCAGCAGACTGCCGAGCTGCAGGCCCAACAGGGTCAGCACCGGCAGCGCGGCGTTCGGCAAGGCGTGCCGCCACAGTGCGGCGGCACGGCTCACGCCCTTGGCGCGGGCGGTGCGCACGTAGTCCTCGTGCAGCACCTCCAGCAGGCTCGCGCGCACCATGCGCGTGTTGAGTGCCGCCAGCGACAGCCCCAGCGTCAGCGCGGGCAGCACCAGGCTCGCAAAGCCCTCGTCACCGCTGACCGGGGTGAGGCCGAGCCCGCTGGAACAGGCGAGAATCAGCAACGGACCGAGCCAGACGTTCGGGATCGACAGACCGAACAGCGCGAACAGCGAGGCGGCACGGTCGGGCCAGCGGCGGTGGTGATGGGCCGCCAGCACCCCGAGCGGCAGCGAGACCGCCAGCGCCACCGCGAAGGCGGCCCCGCCGAGCCGCAGCGTGGCGGGAATCCGCTCGGCGAGCAGTTCCGCCACCGGGCGGCGCGAGTGCAGCGACTCGCCAAGGTCGAACCGCGCCAGGCCGTCGAGGTAGCGCAGGAACTGCTCGCCCAGGGGCAGGTCCAGGCCGAGTGCCGCACGCAGCGCGGCCTTGTCGGCGGCGCGCGCCGACTCGCCGAGCATCACCTCCACGGGGTCGCCCGGGATCAGATGGATCAGCAGGAACACCAGAAAGCTCACCCCGGCGAGCACCACCGCCAGGTCGAACACACGGGCCGCGAGCCGCTGGCCCATCAGCCGATCAGCACCGGGGTCCCGTTGCGCACGCGCTCGAACAGCGCGACCACGTCGCGGTTGCGCATACGGATGCAGCCGTGGGAGCGGGCAACGCCCATGGGCTCGCTGTCCGGGCAGCCGTGGATGTAGATGAACCGCCGCAAGGTGTCGCAGTCCCCGCCGCGATTGCGCCCGGGCTCGGTACCCGTGAGCCAGAGCACGCGGGTGAGGATCCAGTCCCGACCCGGCGCCGCGGCCGCCAGTTCCGGGGTGTAGATCTCGCCCGTGGGCCGGCGGCCGACGAACACCGTGCCCTCGGGGCAGCCCGCGCCGATGCGCAGGCGCACGCGGTGCACGCCGGTCGGCGTACAGCACGAATCGCGCCGCTCGCCGGGGCCGTTTGCCGCGGTCGACACCGGGTAACTCACCGCCACGACGCCGTCCTCGAGCAGATCGAGCCGTTGGCCTGCCAGATCGATCTTGAGCTCGATCATCGACGCGGCCGCCCGATCGTCACGCCGACGCGCGGGGCCCGACACCGCGGGGACGCGCCGCGACCAAGGGCCGACGCGGCGCCTGCCGGTGACGGCACCCCGGGGGTCACGAACTTCATGTTGCCCATCGCGCGATTACGGGTCATCGGCTGCGCCGTCTCTGCAGTCCGGTCAGTTCGACGTCGGCGAGCCCATCGTAATGCCCGCGGGGACTGAGGCGGTACCCCGACAGGCGCGGGCCGCTGGCGGCGACCTGGCCTTCGTACCACAACGGCACATAGACGCGATCGGCGTGGGCCTGCTCCTGTATGCGCCGAAACAGCGGCACGCTGCTCGCGCGCGCGACCGCGCGTTCGGCGGCCTCGATCCAGGCGTCGACCGCGGCCGAGGCGTAGCGGCCGCGGTTGGCTCCCACCGGCGGCACGGCCTCGCTGTGCAAGACGTAGCGGAAGATGTCGGGACTCTCCACGCCGACCCACGCCAGGCTGTACATCTGGAAGCGACCTGCCTTGATGTCGCCGAAGAAGGTGCCCCAGTCGAAACTGCGGATGCGCAGCCGGATCCCGACCTCGGCGAGCTGTGCCTGCAGCGCGGCGGCCACGCGCAGCCGAAAGGGGTCGCTCGAGGTCTTGTACTCGATCTCGAGCGGGCGCTGCGGGCCGTGGCCGATCGACGCCAGCACGGTGCGCGCCCTGGCCGGGTCGTAGGGCGTGGCCGGCAGCCCGG